>CAZIJU010000092.1:0-15870 GCA_964539745.1 uncultured Burkholderiaceae bacterium
CCACGCCGATGCCGATGACGGTGACGATCGGCACCGCGGCGTTCTTCAGCGCGTGGCGCGTCAGAACGGTGCCCGGCGCGAGGCCCTTGGCGGTCGCGGTGCGCACGTAGTCCTGCGCCAGCACGTCGAGCATCGTCGCGCGCGTGATGCGCGCGATCAGCGCCATGTAGACGATGCCGAGCGCCACACTCGGCAGGATCATGTGCCGGATGAACGGGCCGAAGCCGTCGGCGAGGCTGCGGTAGCCCTGCACCGGCAGCCAGTCGAGCTGCACCGCGAACAGCAGGATCAGCCCGTAGGCGATGACGAACACCGGCACCGAAAAGCCCAGCACCGAAACCGCCATCACGACGCGGTCGATCCAGCCGCCCGCGCGCGCCGCCGCGATCACGCCGAGCGGCACCGCGAGCGACACCGCGACGATCAGCGTGCAGACCGTCAGCGCCAGCGTCGGCTCGATCCGCTGCGCGATCAGCGTCGAGACGGGCAGTTTGGTGAAGATCGACGTGCCGAGGTCGCCGCGCGCGAGATCCGCGAGCCAGTGGCCGAAGCGAACGAAGTAGGGCTGGTCGAGGCCGAGCTGCGCGCGGATGCGCGCGATGTCTTCTTCGGTGGCGATGTCGCCGGCGATCACCGCCGCCGGATCGCCCGGGCTGATGTACAGCAGCGAAAAGACGAACAGCGCGACGACCCCCATCACGGGGATCGTCGCGAGCAGGCGTTTAAGGGTGTAGCGGAGCATGAACATGCGGTGTCGTCCCCGCGAAAGCGGGGACCCAGTCAGTCAACGCCACTGGATTCCCGCTTGCGCGGGAATGACACCTACGGATCTACTTCTTCTCGACGTTCCAGAGAAAGGTCACCGGCGAAACGATCACGCCAGACAGGTTGGTCCGGTACGCGGTCGGCACGATGAACTGCGCGGTCGGGATGTAGGGCACGGTCTCGAACGCGCGCTTCTGCATCTCCTCGGCGATCTTCTTCTGCTCGACCGGCGTGGGCGCGGCGAACCAGGCGTCGCGCAGCTCTTCGAGCTTCGGATCGGTCGGCCAGCCGAACCACGACTTGTCGCCCGCGCCGCGCAGCGGCGAGTTCAGCGCCGGCGAGGTGATGTCGGGCCCGACGAACCAGGTGTGGAACACGCTCCAGCCGCCCTTCTCGACCGGCTCCTTCGACGAGCGGCGCGTGATCAGCGTGCCCCAGTCGCTCGCCGCCAGCTCGACGTTCAGCCCGATCTTGCGCAGCAGCTCCTGCGTCACCAGCGCCTGCGCGTGCACGATCGGCTGATCGGTCGCGGTCATCAGGATGATCTTCTCCCCCTTGTAGCCCGCTTCCTTGACGAGCTGCTTGGCGCGCTCGACGTCGCGTTTGCCGGTCAGCACCTCCGAGCCCGCGTTGTTCGCCAGCGGCGTACCGCAGGTGAAGAACGACGGGCAGGGCTTGCCGTTTTTCGGGTCGCCGGCGATCGCGATCGCGTAGTCCTTCTGGTCGAGCACCGCGAGCACCGCCTGCCGCATCTTCACGTTGTTGAACGGCGGCTGCAGGTGGTTGAAGCGCAGCAGCCCGATCGAGCCGAGCGGGTCGGTGTTGTCGACCTTGACGTCCTTGTTCTTCGCGACGACCGGAATCAGGTCGGGCGGGATCTGCTGCCACCAGTCGACCTCGCCGTTGTTCAGCGCGGCCGCGGCGGTGGCCGAATCGGGGATGTAGATCCACTCGACGCGGTCGACCTTGACGACCTTGCCGCCGGCGCCCCACGACGGCGGCTCTTTGCGCGGCACGTAGTCGGTGTTCTTCACGTAGACGACCTTGCTGCCCGGAACCCACTGCTCCTTGACCATCTTGAACGGGCCGGATCCGGTCGGATCGGTGATCTGCGTGAACGCGTCGGTCTTGGCGATGCGTTCGGGCATGATGAAAGGCACGTTCGACGAAGGTTTGCCGAGCGCGTCGAGCACGTACGGGAACGGCTTCTTCAGCTTCAGCCGGAAGGTCTTGTCGTTGACCGCGGTCCAGGACTCGGTCATCTCGGCGAGCTTCTGGCCGAAGACGTCGCGCTTGGCCCAGCGCTCGATCGACGCGATGCAGTCGGCCGAACGCACCGGCGCGCCGTCGTGGAACTTCAGCCCGTCGCGCAGCGTAAAGGTCCACGTCAACTGGTCCTTGCTGACCTCCCACTTGTCGACCATCTGCGGCTGGATCCTGAAGTTCGCGTCGGTCGCGAACAGCACGTCGTAGACCATGTAGCCGTGGTTGCGCGTGATGTACGCGGTGGTCCAGATCGGGTCGAGGCTGCGCAGGTCGGCTTCGGGGATGAACTTCAGGACCTTGCCCTGCGCGAAGGCGGCGCCCGTCGCGGCCATGCCGGCGGCGAGCAGGATTCCGGCCGTCCAACGCCGGGCCGCGGGTGCAAAGATAGAGAGCACGTCTTCCTCCAGATTGAAAGGGAACGTCCGCCCGCGTGCCGTGAGGCCGCCCGTTGCGGTCGAACCGGTGGGATTCGAGTTCTGCAAGTTCCGGTCCTGCGGCGCAGGCGCGGGGCTTTGCTGTCGGCTTGTCTCCTGCGCGCTCGAGTCGAATCGTTTTGGTGCGCGCGAGGGCGGACTTTAGTGCGCCCGCGCGCCAACGTAAAGCCGGGGCCATCCTCGATCCCGGCGCCTTGCGATTTGCGCCCGCGCCGCCGCCCGACGCACACTACGCGGTCTGCACGACGGGCCCCGCATGAGCACCTACGATCTGCGCATCCGCAACGCGACGATCTACGACGGCAGCGGCGCGCCGCCGGTGCGCGGCGATCTCGCGCTCGCCGACGGCCGCATCGCCGCGATCGGCGACTGTCACGGCACGGCGGCCGACGAGTTCGACGCGGCCGGGCTCGCCGTCGCGCCCGGCTTCATCGACGTGCACACGCACGACGACCGGCTGCTGCTGGCCGATCCGGCGATGACGCCGAAGTTGAGCCAGGGCGTGACGACGGTGATCGCCGGCAACTGCGGCATCAGCCTGGCGCCGCTCGGCGCGCGCAGCGCGCCGCCGCCGCTGAACCTGGTCGCCGACGAAGCCGCGTCGCAGCGCTTCGATTCGTTCGCTGCGTATTTCGCCGCGCTCGAAGCGAATCCGCCGGCGCTCAACTGCGCCGCGCTGGTCGGCCACACGACGCTGCGGGTGGCGACGATGTCCGCGCTCGACCGCCCGGCGAACGGCCGCGAGATCGGCGCGATGCAGTCGCTCGTGCGCGAGGCGCTCGCCGCCGGCGCGCTCGGCGCCTCGACCGGCACCTACTACGCGCCGGCGAACGCCGCGACCGCCGACGAGATCGCGCGCGTGCTCGAACCGCTGCGCGGAACGGAAGCGCTGATCGCATCGCACATCCGCGACGAAGGCGAGCGCGTGCTCGAATCGATGACCGAGGCGATCGACGTCGCCGCGCGGCTCGGCGTACGGCAGGTGATCTCGCACCACAAGGTGATCGGGCAGGCGAACTTCGGCCGCTCGCGCGAGACGCTCGCGCTGCTCGACGAGGCGCGCGCCCGGGCGGACGTCTGCCTCGACTGCTATCCGTACACCGCGTCGTCGACCGTGCTGCGCGCCGATGCGGCCCGGCAGGCGCAACGCGTGCTGATCGCGTGGTCGAAGGCGCGGCCCGACGCCGCGGGACGTTACCTGGACGAGCTGGCCGCCGAGACGAAGCTCGATGTCGACGCGCTGATCGACGCGCTGCAGCCGGCCGGCGCGATCTACTTCTCGATGGACGAAGCCGATGTCGAGCGCATCCTCGCGCATCCGGAGACGATGATCGGCTCCGACGGGCTGCCGCACGACGCGTTTCCGCACCCGCGGCTGTGGGGCGCCTTTCCGCGCGTGCTCGGCCGTTACGCGCGCGAGCGCAGGCTCTTTCCGCTCGAAGTCGCGATCCACAAGATGACGGGGCTCGCGGCCGATCGCTTCGGGCTGCGCAGCCGCGGGCGATTGCGGTGCGGTTTCTACGCGGACCTGGTCGTCTTCGATCCGCAGACCGTCGAAGACGCCGCGACCTTCGCACAGCCGATGCAGCCCGCGCGCGGCATCGCGGCCGTCTACGTCAACGGCGCGCTCGCCTGGCGCGAGGGCAAGTCGGCGGGTGCGCGCGCAGGGCGCGTGATTCGACGGGGTGATTCATGAAGGTCGTCGCCGCCCGACTCAATCACGAAACGAACACCTTCTCTCCGGTGCCCACACCGCTCGGAGCTTTCGGCCCCGACGGGCCGACCTTCGGCCGCGCGGCCTACGAGAGCGCGAAGGGCACGCGCACCGGGCTCGGCGCGTACATCGACGCCTGCGAAGCGCGCGGCGCACGGCTCGAGGTGGTGCTGAACGCGACCGCCAATCCGAGCGGGCGCGTCGATGCGGCCGCGTTCGAACGCTTTGCCGACGCGATCGTCGCCGCGGTGCGCGCGGGCTGCGATGCGATCCTGCTCGACCTGCACGGCGCGATGGTGACGACCGCGCACGAGGACGGCGAAGGCGAACTGCTGCGCCGGATCCGCGCGGTCGCGCCGACCACGCCGCTCGCGGTCGCGCTCGACCTGCACGGCAACCTCACGCAGGCGATGGTCGATGCCGCTGACGTGATCGTCGGTTTCAAGACCTACCCGCACGTCGACATGGTCGAGACCGGCGCGCACGCGGCGCGGCTGCTCTTCGACTGGCTCGACGGCGGCCCGCGCCCGCACGTCGCATGGGCGCAGCCGCCGCTGCTTTCGCACACGCTGAGGAGTGCCACCGGCGAAGGCGCGATGCGGCGCGCGGTCGAACGCGCGCGGGCGATGGAAGCCGATGGCCTGCCCGCGGCGACCGTGTTCGCCGGCTTTTCGCTCGCCGACATTCGCGACGCGGGCATGAGTGCGGTTGTCGTCGGCCGTTCGCGGCAGGAAGCGCAGCGCGCGGCGAACGCGCTTGCGGCGCAGCTCTGGGCCGAGCGCGAAGGCTTCGTCTACACGAGCGAGCCACTCGCGCAGAGCGTGGCGCGCGCGAAGGCGGCGCGTTCCGCGAGCGGCCCGGTGCTGCTGCTCGACCACGGCGACAACGTGATGAGCGGCGGCACCTGCGACACGACCGACGTGCTCGAAGAATGCCTGCGGCAGGGCATGACGAAGATCGGCGTCGGCCCGACCTGCGATCCGCAGGCGGTGGCCGCGGCGATCGAAGCGGGCGCCGGCGCGCGCGTTGCGCTCGACCTCGGCAACCGGCTCGCGTTCGGTCCCGATCACGCCAACGGCGGCCCGCGCCGGCCGCTGCGGATCGAAGCGCGCGTGCGCGCGCTCACCGACGGGCGCTTTCGCATCACCGGGCCGATCTACACCGGCGAGACGTGGGCGATGGGGCGCACCGCCGTGCTCGAGCACGAGGCGTTCACGATCGTCGTCACCGAGCGGCCGATGGAACCGCTCGACCTCGGCGTGTTCACGAGCGCGGGCGTCGATCCGCGCGCGTTCGACTACCTGATCCTGAAGTCGCGGATGTACTGCCGGCCGAGCTTCGTTCCGCTGGCGTCCGCGGTCGTCGAATGCGACAGCCGCGGCGTGACCAGCTCCGACTACGCGCTGTTTCGCTTCCGAAACGTGCGAAGGCCCATTTATCCGCTCGATCCGCAGACGCGCTGGGAGGTGCGGCGATGACGATCGATCCGTTTTCGACGCTTTCCGAGCTTTCGGCCGCGGTAGCACGCAAGGAAGTCACCGCGGTCGAGCTCGCCGAGCTTTATCTCGCGCGCATCGAGCGGGCGAACGCGAAGCTCAATGCCTTCGTCGCGGCCGATGCGGAGCTTGCGCTCGCCTGTGCGCGCGCTGCGGATGCGCGGCGCGCGGGCGGATGGACGCTCGGCCCGCTCGACGGGCTGCCGATCGCGCTGAAGGATCTGCTCGAAATCGAAGGGCGGATCACCGGCGTCGGCGCGGCGGCGTGGAAAGAAAGGCGCAGCACGACGACCGCGACGGTGGTCGAGCGGCTGCTCGCCGCGGGCATGGTGCCTCTGGGCAAGACGCAGATGGTCGAGTTCGCGTTTGGCACCTGGGGCACGAATCCGCGGCTCGGCATGCCGTGGAATCCGTGGGACCTGGCGACGCATCGCGTGCCCGGCGGCTCGTCGAGCGGTTCGGGCGTGGCGGTCGCCGCCGCGCTCGCGCCGGCCGCGATCGGCACGGACACCGGCGGCTCGGTGCGCATCCCGGCCGCGATCAACGGCATCACGGGGCTGAAGACGACCGGCGGACGGGTGAGCCTGCACGGCGCGTTTCCGCTGTCGTTTTCGCTCGACACGATCGGGCCGATGACGCGCAGCGCCGGCGACGCGGCGCTGCTGCTGGCGGCGATCGCCGGCGCCGATGCGCGCGATCCGGCCACGCTGCGTGCGCCGCGCTTCGATGGTGCCGCGCTGCGCGGCGAGGCGGCTTCGCTCGCGGGCCTGCGCATCACCGTCTTGCCCGATGACCAGTACCCGATCGAAGTCCACGCGAGCGTACGCGACGCGACGCGCGAAGCGCGGCGTGCGCTCGCCGAACTCGGCGCGGCGGTCGTCGAACGCAGGCTGCCGTTCGACTTCGGCGAGCTGATGCGGCGTAACGGACAACTGATCGCGGCCGAGGCGTATTCGATCCATCGCGACACCATCGAGGACGATTCGCTGCCGATCGGGCCGGCCGTGCGCAAGCGCGTGCTCGGCGGCAAACAGGTGAGCGCGGCCGACTACATCGCCGCGCTCGAGCACCGCCGCGCCGCGCGCGCCGCGTGGATCGAATGGATGCGCGAGAGCGACGCGCTGCTGTCGCCGGCCGTTCCGTTTCCCGCCTGTCCGGCGGGCGAGGTCGACGAGTCGATCACGCCGCTGGCGAGCTTCACGCGCGCCGGCAACTACCTCGACGCCTGCGGGCTGGCGCTGCCCGCCGGTTTCAGCGACAACGGCCTGCCGCTCGGCGTGCAGTTGCTCGGCAAACCGTTCGACGAAGCGACGCTGCTGCGGATCGGCGTCGCGTTCCAGCAGGCGACCGACTGGCACCGGCGCCGGCCGGATCTCCGCCCGCTTGGCCTCTGAGAATCGCCGGGCGGCGCGGCTACGCCGAAAGGGGTAGCCCGCAAAGAAGCCCTCTGCGTATTGCTTTTACGGACGGGCCCGGGTAAATTAACGTGCATCGCGAATGCATCTTTAACTCTCCGGGCCGAACCATGACCACCGCCACCACCATCGACGTGCGCACGATCGTGCCGCGCGAACGCCATCCGCTGATCTTCCGCACCTTCGAGGCGCTCGGCGCCGGCGAAAGCTTCCAGCTCGTCAACGACCACGATCCGAAACCGCTGTACTACCAGTTCCAGGCCGAATTTCAGGGCAAGTTCACCTGGGACTACCTCGAGCAGGGTCCCGAGGTCTGGCGCGTTCGCATCGGCAAGGCCGGCGTCGAAGGCGCGCTGCCCGGCGACGAATGCTGCGCCGGCTGAGCGGCCGCCGAGGCGCGCGATGGCCTTCGTCGTCACCGAGCCTTGCATCGGCTGCAAGTACACGGACTGCGTCGCCGTCTGCCCGGTCGACGCGTTCCGCGAAGGGCCGAACGCGCTGGTGATCGACCCGGTCGAGTGCATCGACTGCGCGCTGTGCGTGCCCGAATGCCCGGTCGAGGCGATCTATGCCGAAGAGGACGTCCCCGCCGACCAGCGCGACTTCACCCCGCTGAACGCCGAACTGGCACGCGTCTGGAAACCGATCACGCGCGTCAAGCCCGCGCTGCCCGACGCGGAGAAGTGGGCCAAGGTGCGCGACAAGCGCGACCGGCTCGACCGCGGCGACGGTGTGCGTGACCCCGAAGACATCGATCGACCCGCCGCCGAGACGACCCGATGAGCGAAATCCTGATCCGCCCCTACCTGCACCTGTCGCCCGACGCGATCGATCCGTTCGACGCGCGCGGCATCGTCAAGCACTTGCGCCACGCGGCGATCTTCGGCGCGCCCGACGCGCTGACGAAGGGCGAAACGATGCGCTTCGACAACGATTACGACCCGCTGCCGCTGTTCGCGCAACTGCCGGCGCGCTACGGCGGCGTCGAGATCAGCTACCGCCAGCGCGAGCCCGGCGCGATCGTGATCGACTTCGTCAAGCAGTGAGGCCGTTCGCGATGCGTTACCCGGCGTTTTTCGACGAGGTGCCGCGCATCGCGCTGCACGATCCGCTCGCCGAATTCCTCGGCGCGCTCGAAGGCGGGCTGGTCGAATTCTCGTATCTCGACGCGGTGCGGCTCGCGGGCCACTCGTGCCCGACGATCGCCTCGGCCTACGGCATCACGCGGCGCGCGCTTGCCGCGCTGTACGGCGACGCACTGCCCGAGCGCGGCGCGCTCCGCGTGAGCTTTCGCGAGCCGATCGGCGAAGGCGTCACCGGTGTGATCGCCAACGTGATCTCGATGCTGACCGGCGCCGCGCACGACGGCGGCTTCAAGGGCATCGCCGGCCGCTTCTTCCGGCGGGATCTGCTGGCTTTCGGCGCCGAGCAGCCGCTCGCGCTGCGCTTCGCGCGCATCGACACCGGCGCCGCCGTCGACGCCGAAACGGACGTCAAGCGCGCGCCTTCGGACCCGCAGTTGCCGGCCCTGCTCGCGCGCGCTGCCGCCGGCGAAGCGGGCGCCGACGAGCTGCGCCGTTTCGGCGAGCTGTGGCAGGACCGCGTGCGGCGCCTGCTGCTCGAGCACGGCGACGATCCCGAGGTGTTCCGGATTCGACCGCGCGCATAATCGGCGGGCATGACCCGCCGCACGCTGAAGCTCGACGACGCACTGTACGACTACCTGCTCGCGCATTCGCTGCGCGAGCATCCCGCGCTCGCCGCGCTGCGCGAGGCCACGCGCACGCATCCGCGCGCGAGCATGCAGATCGCCCCCGAGCAGGGCCAGTTGATGGCGTTGCTCGTCAAGCTGATCGGCGCGCGGCGAACGATCGAGGTCGGCGTCTTCACCGGCTACAGCGCGCTCGCCGTGGCGCTGGCGCTGCCCGACGACGGCTACGTGCTCGCGTGCGACGTCAGCGACGAGTACACGTCGGTCGCGCGCGACTACTGGCAGCGTGCCGGCGTGGCGCACAAGATCGAACTCGTGCTCGCGCCGGCTGCGCAAACGCTCGCCGCCCGCATCGCCGCGGGCGAGGCGGGCAGCTACGACTTCGCGTTCATCGACGCCGACAAGACCGGCTATGACGGCTACTACGAGCAGTGCCTGAGGCTCGTGCGCCCCGGCGGGTTGATCGCGATTGACAACGTGCTTTGGCAAGGGGCGGTCGCGCGGCCGGCGGACGCCGAAGACACGCGTGCGCTGCAGGCCTTGAACGACAAGCTGCACCGCGACGAACGCATCGATCTCGCACTGCTGCCGATCGCCGACGGCCTCGCGCTCGCGCGCAAGCGTTGAGCCGGCCGGTTCACCGCCCTGCCCGCACGCTCGACCGGCGCAGGGCCGGCGCGCCGGCATAATCGCCGCCGACCACCATGCCGCGACTGCTCCGCCATACGCTGCTTTCGGTGCGCGACCTCGCGGTCAGTGCGGGGCCGTTCGTCGTGCTTGCGCTGGTGCTGCTGTGGGGCGCGTACCTGCTGCTCGACCCGGCGCCGCCGAAGCGCGTCGTGCTGGCCACCGGGCCCGAGCAGGGCGCGTATGCCGAGTTCGGCAAGCGCTACGCGGAGCGGCTCAAGGGCCTCGGCATCGAGGTCGTGCTGAAAGGCACGCAGGGTTCCGCCGAAAACCTCGCGCTGCTGCGCGATCCCGCGCAGAACGTCGATCTGGCGTTCGTTCAGGGCGGATCGGGTGCGGCGGTGCTCGCCGTCGACGAGGAAAACAGCGGCGTGCCACTCGTTTCGCTGGGCAGCCTGTTCTACGAGCCGGTCTGGCTGTTCTATCGCGAAGACGCGGCCAAGCGACTGAACAGGAACGGTGCGCTGTCGCAGCTCGCGCAGCTCGCAGGCTGGCGCGTCAACATCGGCGCGCCGGGCAGCGGCGCGCCGCCACTATGGGCCAAGCTGCTGCACGCCAATCGAATCGATCCGGCGTCGATCCGCACGAGCGAGCTCGCGCCGACGCCGGCGGTGGTCGCGTTTCTGGCAGGCGAACTCGATGCGCTGCTGTTCGTCTCCGCGCCCGAATCGCCGCTCGTGCAGATGCTGCTGCAGACGCCGGGCGTGAAGCTGTTCGACTTCGCGCAGGCCGAGGCGTACTCGCGCCGGCTGCCCTTCCTCGGCGCGCTCAAGCTGCCGCGCGGCGTCGTCGATTTAGCGCGCGACATCCCGCCCGCGGACGTGCAGTTGATCGCGCCGACCTCGTCGCTGGTCGCGCGCGAGCACACGCATCCGGCGCTGGTCCAGCTCTTCGTGCAGACGGCCCAGGTCGTGCACGGCGGCACCGGCTGGTTCGCGCGCGCCGGAACGTTCCCGTCGCCGGCAAACGTCGAACTGCCGCTCGCCGCCGAGGCCGCGCGCTTTTACCGCAGCGGTCCCCCGCTGCTGCAGCGCTATCTGCCGTTCTGGCTCGCCAACCTGATCGACCGCATGTGGGTCGCGCTGGTGTCGATCGTCGCGGTGCTGATCCCGCTGTCGCGCATCGTTCCGCCGCTGTACGAGTTCCGCATCCGCTCGCGCATCTTCCGCTGGTACGGCCAGTTGCGCGAGATCGAAGAAGAGCTGGGCCGGCGCTCGACGCCGCCCGAAGAACTCGCGAAGGCGCTCGACGCGCTCGACGCGAAGGTCGAGCGCATCAACGTGCCGCTGTCGCACGCCGACGAGCTGTACGCGCTGCGCTCGCATATCGGCATGGTGCGCGCGCGGCTGCGGGAGGCTGCCGGCTAGGGTCTGTTGGCCTATGGATCGGGTCTGCGGCGGGTCGGATCGGGTCGCAGGGCCAGGCGCGGCGAGGGGACCATTGGCCGCAGCCAAGGCCCCGAGCCGCAACGCCGCCATGCGGCCCAAGGCGGCCCGCCCCGCAGGGTGATCCCCGCCGTCGGCCCCATGGGGGGCGCGGCGCTTTCGCCGCGCTTTCACGCAACCGCCTTCGCGCGACCCGCGGCGGTGGCGGGGATCACGCGGACCTGAGGCATCTGTCAACAGACCCTGGCCTGGCGGGCGATCAGACGTCGATGTTCCCCGCGTACAGCGCGTTCGACTCGATGAACGCGCGGCGCGGTTCGACTTCGTCGCCCATCAGCGTCGTGAAGATCTGGTCGGCGCCGATCGCGTCCTCGATCTGCACGCGCAGCATACGCCGCACCTTCGGGTCCATCGTCGTTTCCCAGAGCTGCTCCGGGTTCATCTCGCCCAGCCCCTTGTAGCGCTGGCGCGTGACGGCCGATTCCGCCTCCTTCATCAGCCAGTCCATCGCGGCGCGGAAGTCCGCGACCGGCGCTTCCTTCTGCTTGTCGCCGCTGCCCCGCACGATCCGTGCGCCCGCGCCGATCAGTCCCTTGAAGGTCCGTGCTGCGCCGACGAGCGCGGCGTAGTCGGCGCCGTGCACGAATTCGGCGTCGATCGTGCTCGCCCTGACGTTGCCGTGATGGCGCCGCTCGATGCGCAGCCGGTGCTTGTCGGTCTTGTCGTCGTGCTGTGCGTACACGCGCACCGAGTGGTTCCCCATCGCTTGCGCGAGGTCGCGCGCGGATCGCTCGGCCGCCGCCGCGTCGTCGAGCGCGAACTCGGTGCCGGCCATGATCGCCCGCAGCGCACCCGCGTCGATCACGCGGGCAAGCCGCTGCACGACCGCATCGGCGAGCAGATACTGGCGCGCTAGTTCCTCGAGCGCTGCGCCCTCGATCGGCGCGGCGTCTGCGGCCGGGTACAGCTTCGCGTCCTTCAGCGCGAGCGCGATCATGTACTGGGCGAGTTCGTGGTCGTCCTTCAGATACCGCTCGTCCTTGCCGTGCTTGACCTTGTACAGCGGCGGTTGCGCGATGTAGATGTGTCCTCGCTCGACCAGTTGCGGCATCTGCCGGTAGAACAGCGTCAGCAGCAGCGTGCGGATGTGCGCGCCGTCGACGTCGGCGTCGGTCATGATGATGATGCGGTGGTAGCGCAGCTTGTCGATGTTGAAGCCTTCGGCCGAATCGGGCGTACCGATGCCGGTGCCAAGTGCGGTGATCAGTGTTGCGATCTGCTCGCTCGAGATCAGCTTGTCGAATCGCGCCTTCTCGACGTTCAGCACCTTGCCGCGCAGCGGCAGAACGGCCTGGAACTTGCGATCGCGCCCCTGCTTGGCCGAGCCGCCGGCGGAGTCGCCTTCGACGATGAACAGTTCCGCGGCCGCGGGGTCCTTCTCCTGGCAGTCGGCGAGTTTGCCCGGCAGCCCGACGCCGTCGAGCACGCCCTTGCGCCGCGTCATCTCGCGCGCCTTGCGCGCCGCCTCGCGCGCGCGCGCGGCTTCGACGATCTTGCCGCAGATGATCTTGGCGTCCGCCGGCCGCTCGAGCAAAAAGGTCTCGAGCGCGCGCGCGACGACCTCCTCGACCGCGGGGCGCACTTCGCTCGAGACGAGCTTGTCCTTGGTCTGCGAGGAAAACTTGGGCTCGGGCACCTTGACCGACAGCACGCAGGCGAGTCCTTCGCGCATGTCGTCGCCGGTGGTTTCGACCCTCGCCTTCTTGGCGAGCTCGTGGTCCTCGATGTACTTGTTCAGCACGCGCGTCATCGCCGCGCGCAGGCCGGTCAGGTGCGTTCCGCCGTCGCGCTGCGGGATGTTGTTCGTGAAGCACAGCACGTTCTCGCTGTACCCGTCGTTCCACTGCATCGCCACTTCGACGCCGATCGTCGTGCCGTTGACCTGCGTCTCTCCGCTCGCGTGGAAGATGTTCGGGTGCAGCGGGTTCTTCGCCTTGTTGATGTACTGGACGAAGCCCTTGACCCCGCCCGCGAACGCGAAGTCCTCCTCCTTGCCCTGACGCTGGTCGACGAGCTTGATGCGCACGCCGTTGTTCAGGAACGACAATTCGCGCAGCCGTTTGCTGAGGATCTCGTAGTGGAATTCGACCTTCCCGAAGATCTCGTCGTCTGGGAGAAAGTGGACCTCGGTACCGCGCTTGTCGGTTTCTCCGATCACCTTCATCGGCGACACGCGAACACCGTCGACCGTCTCGACGATGCGGTCCTGCACGACGCCGCGCCGGAACTCCAGGTAGTGCACCTTGCCGTCGCGGCGCACCGTCAGTCGCAGCCACTTGGACAGCGCGTTGACGCACGACACGCCCACGCCGTGCAGACCGCCGGAAACCTTGTAGCTGTTCTGATTGAACTTGCCGCCGGCGTGCAGCTCCGTCAGCGCGATTTCGGCGGCGCTGCGCTTCGGATCGTGTTTGTCGTCGAGCTTGACCTCGGTCGGGATGCCGCGGCCGTTGTCGATCACCGAAATCGAGTTGTCGGTGTGGATCGTGACGACGATCTCGTCGCACCAGCCGGCGAGCGCCTCGTCGATCGAGTTGTCGACGACCTCGAAGACCATGTGATGCAGACCGGTGCCGTCGTGCGTGTCGCCGATGTACATGCCGGGCCGCTTGCGAACCGCTTCCAGACCCTCGAGGATCTGGATCGACGCAGCGCCGTAGTCGCTGGCGGATGCGGCTCCGCTCGCCTGCTGGTTGCTGCCGGGTCCGTTGGTCGGCGGCGGAAGGTTCTCTGGAACGGCTGCCATTCGTTTCCTTGCAAAGGCGCCCGCCCATCTCCCCACGCGCTGGCGCGGCAGCGGGGAAACGGGCGCGCGGCGCCTCGATGATCTAGATGCGCATCGGCATCACGACGTACTTGAACCCCCTGCCAGCCTCGGGGGCGGACTTCTCGGCGTCGGGCATCGTGATCAGTGCGCTGCCGAGCGCATCGCCGAGCGCGAAGCGCACCTTGTCGTTCTTCAGGTTCGCCAGCACGTCGAGCAGGTAGGTGACGTTGAAGCCGATGTCGAGCGGCTCGCCGGCGTACTCGATCTCGATCTCTTCCTGCGCCTCTTCCTGGTCGGCGTTGGTCGACGTGATCTTCAGGCTCCCGGGCGCGAGCATCATCCGCACGCCTTTGAACTTGTCGGTCGTCAGGATCGCGGCGCGCGCGAGCGCCGCCATCAGCTCCTCGCGGCCGATCAGAAAGATCTTCGGGTTGTTGACCGGAATGACCTTCTGGTAGTCGGGGAACTTGCCTTCGACGAGCTTCGAGATCAACTCGATCGCGCCGAAGCTGAACTGGACCTGGTTCGGCGCCATCTGGACGCGCACCGGATCGTCGGCGTCGGGCAGCAGCCGCGACAGTTCGATGATCGTCTTGCGCGGAATGATCGCCTCGATCTTCGGCGAATTCGAGTCCTTGCCTACCTCCGCAAGCGCCAGCCGGTGCCCGTCCGTGGCGACCGCGCGCACCGTGTTGGACTCCACCACCAGCAGCATGCCGTTCAGGTAGTAGCGGATGTCCTGGCTCGCCATCGCGAAGTGCACCATCGACAGCAGGTATTTCAGCGTTGCCGCTGGCAGCGAGAAGTCGGCGGTGAATTCGGCCTGCGCAACCGTCGGGAACTCCTCCGCGGCTAGTGTTTGCAGGCTGAAGCGGCTCTTGCCGCTTTGCACCGTGAGCTTCTTGTTCGCAAGCGACAGTCCCACATCGGCCTCTGGCAGCGCGCGCAGGATGTCCACGAGCTTGCGCGCCGATACCGTCGTCGCGGCGGATTCGCGGCCGGCACCGATGTCGGCCGAGGTCTGGATCTGGATCTCCAGGTCCGTCGCGATGAACGAAACGCGCTCGCCGTCCTTGCGCAACAGGATGTTCGCGAGGATCGGCAACGTCTGGCGGCGTTCGACGATCCCGCTGACGACCTGCAGCGGTTTGAGCAATGCGTCGCGGCCGGCTTTGACGAGCTGCATTGTTCTGTTTCCTCTTGGTAGGTTCAATTAATAGAGGTGCCTTGGCGCTGTGGACAAGACGGCAAAAGCCTTGCGCGACAGCCTGTTGCGCGGGCCTGAACACGGTGGGCAAGCGCGTCCGCCCGGGCGCGATTGCCTGTGGAGCAAAAGGACAAGTCGGCGCGGCGCGCGCACAGGCGCCGGCGTTGTCCCTGTCCGTCCACAGGCGATCGCGGTCTTTTCCACAGCTTTTCCCGACACGCCGCCTCAGCCCTTCAAGGTCTGCTCAAGCACGTGCAGCGCGTGGTTCAGCTCAACATCCTTCGCGCGGTTGGACGCGATTTTTCGGACCGCGTGCAGCACGGTCGTATGGTCGCGCCCGCCGAACAGCTCGCCGATCTCCGGCAGGCTCTTCTGCGTCAACTCCTTGGCCAGATACATCGCCACCTGACGCGGCATTGCGATCGCGCTCGGCCGCCGCTTGCTGTACATGTCGGCAACCTTGATCTTGTAGTAGTCGGCGACCGTCTTCTGGATCAGTTCGACGGTCACCTGGCCGGTCGACGCCGACAGCAGGTCCTTCAGCGCCTCGCGTGCCAGATCGACCGTGATCGGCCGCGCGTGGAAGGCGGCGAAAGCGAGCACCTTGCGCAGCGCGCCTTCGAGTTCGCGCACGTTGCTGCGCAGGTTCTTCGCGATGAAAAATGCCACGTCCTCCTGCAGTTCGACGCGCTCCAGTTCTGCCTTCTTCAGCAGGATCGCCACGCGCATCTCCAGTTCGGGCGGCTCGATCGCGACCGTCAGTCCGGAGGCGAAACGCGACACCAGCCGGTCCTCGATGTCCTTCAACTCCTTCGGGTAGGTGTCGCACGTGATGATGATCTGCTTGCGGCCGGCGACCAGCGCTTCGAACGCGTAGAAGAACTCTTCCTGCGTGCGGCTTTTGCCGGCGAAGAACTGGATGTCGTCGATCAGCAGCAGGTCGAGCGAGTGGTAGTAGCGCTT
>CAZIJU010000093.1:0-15867 GCA_964539745.1 uncultured Burkholderiaceae bacterium
GCCAAGTGGCCTTCGCGAGCACTTGAGCGCAGGTGCGCGCCCGCAGGCGCCGCGCTCATTTGCCCAATGAGCCGCGTAGCCCCGGCGGTACAAATTGGATCTGCACCCCGCGGGCCGAAAGCGCGGATTCACCGACACAGAACGTACGCAAACGGGGGCGACCTCGTGAAATATCCGGGCTAGGGCTTCACCGCCAGCACCGGCAGCGCGGTGGCGTTGAGGACCGCCTCGGTGACGCTGCCGATCAGCACGCGCTGCCAGCCGGTGCGGCCGTGCGTTCCCATGACGATCAGGTCGGCGCCGCGTGCGGCGGCCGTTGCGACGATTCGCTCGGCCGGATCGCCGCGCAGAACGACCGCGTCGGCGTCGAGTCCGCGCTCGCGCAGACGCGCCCGCACGCGCGCGGCCGCCTCGTCGGCCTCGGCGGCGCGCTGCGCGGTGAACGACTCGCGCACGACCGAGATCACCGTGACCGGCAGCTGGCCCAGCGCGGCGACCGTCTCGGCGGCGGCCGCGGCAGCTTCGGAAAAGCGCGAGCCGTCGGTGGCGAGCAGGATGCGCGTGCGCCAGAAGTCGGCGCTCTCGGGTGCCACCAGCACGTTGCAGCCGGCGGCGCCGATCACGCGCGTCGTGGCGTCGCCCAGCATGCGTCGCATCAGGCCGCGCTTGCCGCGCCGGCCCATCACGACGACGTCGGCGCGCTGCGCTCGCGCCGCGGCGGCGATTTCCTCGGCGGGATCGATGCCGCGCGGCGCGAACGTCTCGGCGGCCAGCCCGCGCGCGACGGCCCGTTCGTGCGCGCGCGCGAGCGTGGCGCGCGTCTGCTCCTCGGCGGCGCGGATCAGCTCCGATGCGACGGCTTCCGCCTCCGGGTTGCTGACCACGACCGAAACGATCGAAAGCCGCGCGCCGCACTGCGCGGCGAAGGCCAGCGCGATGCGCTCGGCGCCGGCGCAGTACTCCGAGCCGTCGGTCGCCAGCAGGATCCGCTCGAAGCGCGCGAGCGGCGGACCTTGTCCTTCCGTTGCCATGCCGGGCAGTCTATACGGCGAGTCCGTCAGCGCGGCGGTCCGGCGCGCGGGGCGCACCGCCGCGATCGATCGCGGTGGCGCATCGGCCGCGCGAACCCGCGCGCGGCCGGTGCGGGCAGCACGCAGGGCGTCAGCGCAACTGCTGCAGATAGTCGAGCAGCGCCTCCAGATCGGGGTCCGCGGCGTTGCGCCGCTTCAGCGCGGCCACACCGCCGAGCTGCGCGGCGGCTTCGCCCTCGCCGAGCGTCCACGCGCGCAGTTGCGCGCGGTCGCGCCGGCCGCCGACACCGTCGAGCGGATGGCTCGGATTGCCGCGGCCCGCGATCGAATGGCACATCGCGCAATTCATCCGCTCGAACGCGGCGCGGCCGGCGGCGATGCGGGCGGCGTCCGCCGCCGGGGCGGAGGGCGCGGCAGCGGGCTGCGCTGCGCGCGGCGGCGGCGAGAGGTTGCGCAGCGCCGCGAACACCGCCGCCAGCGCGATCACCAGCGCGGCGGTTGCCGCCGCCAGCCACTTCGCCCGCGATTCGCGCGTCATCGTTCAGACCCAGTCGAAAATCTCGGAGTGCACGCGCTCGGCGGCCACGCCGAGCGCGTCGAGCGCGCGCTCGACGCTCACCGTCATCGGCGTCGGACCGCACAGGAAGTACTCGAAGCGGTGCCGCGTGACCGGAAGATGGCGCATCAGCACGTCTTCGGTGACGAGGCCGCGCTCGCCGGTCCAGTCCGGCGGCGGTTCCTGCAGCACGTGCACGACTTTCAGGTCGAGCCGCTGCGCGAGCGCGTCGAGTTCCTCGCGAAACGCCACGCGCTCCCAGACGCGGTTGCCGTAGAACAGCGCGAGCGGGCGGCGGTCGCCGCGGTCGGCGAGCGTGCGCAGCATCGACATGATCGGCGCGATGCCCACACCGCCGGCGACGAACGCATAGCCGAAGGCCGCGGGATGCTCGTCGATGCCGAAGGTACCGTACGGCGCGTCGAGCCACGCGGTTTCGCCCGGCCGGGTGTGCTTGATCGTCGACGTGAAGTCGCCCAATTCCTTGATCGACAGCTCGATGCGGCGCGGCCGCTCGGCGCTCGAAGCGATCGAGAACGGATGCTCGCGCATCGCGAACGGTGAGGCGCGCAGCGCGAGCCACGCGAACTGGCCGGGCGCGAACCGTAGTCCTTCGGTCGCGTGTGCGGGCTCAAGCACGAGCGTCCACACGCGCCCGCGTTCGGCACGCACCTCGGCGACGGTCCACGGCCGGCGCGCGACGCGCCACGGGCGAGCCACGCGCACCCAGGCGATCAGCAACACCCAGAACGCGCCGTACGCCGCCCACAGCGCCTGCTTCCACACGGTGTCGAGAAAACGGCCCGCGCCGAACAGGTGCCATAGCGCGGCGGCGAAAGCGGCGGTGGCCAGCGCGGCGTGCGCGACGCGCCAGGCGTCGTAGTCGATGCGAAGCCGCCGCCGCGCGAGCGACGAGGCGATGACCAGCGCGAACAGCACGAGCGCGACGCGGCCCGCGGTCATGTGCGGCGGCGCCACGAACGGGTCCGCGCTGCCCAGCGCGGCAGGGTTGGTCGCGCGCAGCATGCCGTAATGGCCGAGCGCGACCGCGAGCGCGGCCAGCGCCAGATAGCGGTGGAAGTAGTAGACGATGTCGATGCCGAACGGCGCGGTGGCGCGTTTGAAGCGCGCCGTCAGCGCAAACTGCACGCCGAACATCGCCAGCCCCGCGTAGCCCAACGCCATCGCGAAATCCCACGGGAAGCCGCGCCTGGCCGCGGGACCGGGCAACAGCGCAAACAGCGGGACCGTCACCGCCGCCAGATACGCGGCGAGCCAGACGATCGCGTCGCGCGTCGTGTGCGGGCCGCTGCGGCGGCGCGGGGCGGGGTTCATCGGTGTGGCTCCGGTGCGAGATTACCGTGCCGTGGCGCGCGCCGCCGACGCATCGCCACGCGATCGGTCTGCCTCAGCGATTGCGCGGAACGCAGGGGAGATCCGGGGGCGCCCTGTCGCACCTCGGCTAAGCATTCGCCGCGACAGTCGTGGACGCTTCGCGCTCGATCCCGGCGGCGCCGACGGGTTCGCGCAGCAGGCGGTCCGCCTTGACCAGTTGCTCCACCATGCGGCGCGTGCGACTCAAGCGGTCCAGCAGCACGCCCGCCGTATCGATGCCGACGCGCCGCGCCACGGTCGCGGCCAGCAGCGCTTCCTTGGCTTGCTCGTAGGCGCCCTCAAACTGTTCGAGCGCGGCGACGCGTTCGGTGTCATGTTGTTCATTTTTGCCGGCACGCTCGGCCAGTCGTGCGCAACGGACCGCTGCCTCGCATAGCACCGTTTCGGCGTCGCCGACCGCGGCGCGCCAGTTGGGGTCCGCACGCAGCGCCGAGACCTCCGGAGCCAGGTGCGCGGCCTCGTCCAACCCGAGCGCAATTCGCAGTGCGCGCGCCAGTTCGTCGGCCGCTTCGCGTGTCATGGGCTCCGGTCGCGCGTTGCCGACAAACTCGGCGATCGCAGCGCCGAGCGAGCGGATTGCAATGGCGCGACGTTCCAATTCGCCCGGCTGCGGCGGTGTTGCCGAGAGGGCCGCTTTCGCGAGCGAAGCCACCAAGCGGCGCATTCGCGCCAACTCTTCGCGCGCGGCCGCAGTCGCCAGCGCGGCCGTGGCAGTGAGCGTGGCGTCGAGATGCTGCGGCCGTGCCAGGTCGTCTTCGCGACTGCGGAACCGCCGCTGCAAAAACGCCGACAGGCGCGGTGTCAAAGGCAGCATTAGAAGCACGCCGAGCACGTTGAACGCGGTATGGAAAAGCGCCAACGCGGCAGCGGGGCTGCCTTCGGCTTTCAGCACGACCGTCAACATGGTTGTCAAGCCCAGCAGCAACGGCAGCAGCGCGAAGGCGACGACGGCGGTGGCGACGTTGAACAGCACGTGCGCCAGCGCAAGCCGCCGCGCGTTGGGCGTGGCGCGCAGCACTGCCAGCAGAGCGGTCGAGGTCGTGCCCAAGTTGGCGCCGATCACGGCCGCCGCTGCGGCATCGGTCGCGACGATTCCGCTGGCAGCGGCGCTTAGCACGAGTGCCAGTGCGGCGCTTGACGACTGTGTCAGCACCGTGGCGAGCACGCCGACGCCGAAGTACGCGAGCGGACCGCCATGCGTCGTGGTTGCGTCTTGCGCGGCGACCCCGGCGAACGCTTCCTTCAGCAGCGACAGCCCGAGGAAGAACAGTCCGAATCCGGCCAGCGCCTCGCCCAGCCCGCGCCAGCGCGGCGTTTGCACTCCGACCCGCAACGCGACACCGACGGCGAGGATCGGCAGCGCGAAGGCTTCGATTTTCAGACCGAAGCCGACCAGGCTGACGAGCCAGCCGGTCATCGTCGTGCCGACGTTGGTGCCGTAGACGACGCCGAGTGCCTGTCGCAGTGTCAGCACGCCGGCGTTGACGAAACCGATCGTCGCGACGGTGACCGCGCTCGACGACTGCACGACGCCGGTGACTAGGATGCCGGTGGCCACGCCGCGCAGCGTCGACGATGTCCAGCGTTCGAGCAGTTGCCTGAGCGCGCCGCCGGCGGCGACCTTGAGGCCGTCGGTCATCATGCCCATCGCGAGCAGGAACAGCGCCAGGCCGCCGGCGGCGCTGGCGAACGCCGTGTAGGTCATCGCGGTGAACTCGCCTCCGCGGCCCGAACCGCGGCGAGCAAGCGCACCGAACCGTGGCGTCGATCCATGCCGGCTGCCGTCAGTTGGATTTGCCGCGCGCGCCCCTAATCAACGTGCGCAACAACGACAGCAGCGCACCGCCGGTGACCATGCCCAGCACGTAGACGACCGCCACCAGCACGGACACCGGCAGCGTCACACTTATCGTCAGCAGCGAGACCGTAACGGTCTCGAGGTTCTGGAACTTGAACAAGAGCACGATCGCAGTGAACGCGACGATCAACGCGACATAGACGTAACGCATCGGCCCGATCCTCCTTTGCGTCCGGCAGCTTACCGCGCCCGCCTGCGGGCTAGCACCACTGCGCGAGCAGCGCTGCGGCCAGCGTCACCAGGAGCGCCAACCCTGCCACCGCGAAACGACGCAGGGCATCCTCCGCCAGCACGATTCGCCGCGCAGCGCGCGGGCGCGGAGTGCGCCAATGCGCACGGTCGGGCAGCGCCGCGACTGCCAGCAGCAGGTACCATGCCGCGCGCGCAGCCGGCCCGAGCCATGCCAGCATGTCACCGGCGGCGATGCGCGGCGCCGCGCGGGGCGTGAATGGTCGCACCCGCGCAGCGACCACAGCGGTCGCGATGCCGATCGCCGCCGGCAGCGCCGCTGCCAAAAAACCGCCCGGCTCCGCGGAAGGTGCCACCGCCCAAGCGACACCGACCGACAGTGCGACCGCCGTCAGCCAGGGCCACACCATGCCGCGCTTGGGCGGGTCGGTCCCGCCCGCCAGCGCCAGCAGAAAGCGCGCCATCAGCAGCGTCGTGCCCACGGCGGCTGCCGGCATCAATACTGCGAGCACCGGGGACCAGGGCGGCGGCAGAGCCTCGAGTGCGGCCTTCAACGCGTGCTTGGCCAGTGCACCGCTTGTCCACGGCGCACCTGCAAGCGCCAACGCCGGCAGTGCCAGCGCGGCGAAAGCGAGGCCGCGCGCCCGCCCTTGAGCGGGTATGGCCGCCACACCGAGGAACAGCGCGCCCTTTGCCAGACCGTGGTGCAGCGCGTACAGGGCGATTGCGGTTGCCAGCAGCGGCCACGCGGCCGGTGCGAGCAGCGCGGCGCCGACGCCGATGACGATGAAGCCCATCTGGCTCACGCTCGAGTAGGCGAGCAGCGTCTTTGGGGCGCGCTGCGTCAGACCGACGGCAACTGCGCCGAACGCCCCGATTGATCCGAGCACGATGACGAACGCGCCAAACACCGGCCAGGCTTCGCCGCCGAGAGGCAGGAAGCGCAGCCAACCGAGCACGCCCGCCTTGATCATCGCGCCCGACAGCACGCTGCTCGCCGGTGTCGGCGCGACTGGGTGTGCCAGTGGCAGCCATACGTGCAGGCCGACAGCGCCGGCCTTGACGCCAAAGCCGGCGAACAGAAGCGCCACCGCCCACACGTCGTTCGTGCCGACCGGCAACGCCAGCGGCAGCGACGCGTTGCCGAGTGTGCTCACGCGCAGCAACACACCAGCGAGGAATGCCGCCTCCCCGAGAACCGCCAGGACCAGATACACGCGGCCCGCGCGCTGCGCTTCCTCGCTGCCCGTGTGCACGACCAGCCCATAGCCGGCGAAGGTCATCAGCGCGAAGCCGGCGTAAAAGCCCGCCGCATCGAGCGCGACGATCAGCCACACGTTACCCGCCAGCGCCGCCAACCAGAACGACCACATTGCATGCCGGCGCGCATCGTCGGCGTGGTAGGCGCGCGCAGCCCAGCCGGCGACGAACCAAAGCAACGCGGTGAACAGCAGGAACGTTCGGCTCGTGTCGTCCAGGCCGAAGCGAAGCCCGATCAGCCAGCTCGGCGCATCGATTGTGGAGGGCGGTGGCCACAACGCGCAGCCCAGCGCCGGCAACGCGGCCCAAGGGGCGAGCGCGGCCGCGCCGCGTCGTGCCGGCGGCCATGCGACCGCGGCGGCGAGCACGATCGGCAGTGCCACTGCGACCGACAGGGCGAGCGAATTCATCGCAGGTATTCGCGCTCGACGATCAGTTTGGCCCAGTCGAGCGGGCTCAGCGCAACGCCTGCCGCCAGTCCGAACCCGAGTGACGCCGCGCCGGAGGTGATCGCCGGGATCAGCAGCCAGCGGTGCGTTTCCCACGCGCCGCGCGCGGCGATGTGCTCGTCGGGCCAGCGGGCGGGCGCCGGCTCGAACCAGGCCGCGCGCAGGATGGGAAGGAAGTACGCCGCATTGAGAAGGCTCGATGCCATCAGAACCGCCAGCACCCACGGCATGCCGGCGTCGAGCGCACCGAGCCCGAGGTACCACTTGGTGACGAAACCCGCCACGGGCGGCACACCGATCATGCCCAACGCGCCCACCGTGAACGCGGCGGTCGTCCACGGCATGCGACGACCGACGCCGGCCATCTCGCCGACCTTGTGAATTCCGAGGGTCTCTGCGTAGTTGCCGGCACAGAAGAACAACGTGATCTTCATGATGCCCTGGTGCACCAGATGCGCCAGTCCGCCGATGGAGCCGACCGGTCCGAACAGCGCCACGCCGAGCGCGATGTACGACACCTGGCTCACGGTCGAATAGGCGAGCCGGCGCTTCAGGTCGTCCTGCACCAGCGCGCGCAGCGACCCGTAGACGATCGTCACCGACGCGGCGACGGCCAGCGGCGTCAGCAGCGCCAGATCCTGTGCGAATTCGATGCCGTACACGTCGTAGACGATGCGCACGATTCCGTACGCGCCTGCCTTGACCACGGCCACCGCGTGCAGCAGCGCAGACACCGGCGCGGGCGCGACCATCGCCTGCGGCAGCCAGCCGTGCAGCGGCACCAGTGCGGCCTTTACGCCCACACCCGCAACGAGCAGCGCGAAGATCGGCACGAGCATCCAGTGATCGGTGGCACGCGCGATCGAGGCCACGCCACCGTGCGTGAACTCGACCGGACCGACCAGCGCCTGCAGCCACACGATGCCTGCCAGCAGTGCCGCACCGCCGGCGAGCGTGTAGGCCAGGTAGCGGGCGCCGGCGGCGAGTGCCTTCGGGGTGCCACGATGCACGACCAATGGGTAGGTCGACAGCGTCAGTACCTCGTAGAAGACGAAGAACGTGACCAGGTTTCCGGCGAGGGCGATGCCCACCGTCGCGGTGACGCAAAGGCTGAAAAAGCCGAAGAAACGGCTGCGGTGCGGCGCATCCTCCAGGTATGCGATCGCGTAGATCGTCGTCAAAAGCCAAAGCGCCGCCGACAGCGCGACGAACAGCATCGCCAGTGTGTCGGCGCGCAGCAGCAGGTCGTTGCCAGGCAGCAGCGGCAGGCGCGCCTCGTACGTGGCACCGTGGAACACGCCCCAAAGCATGCGACCGACGAAAGCGAGCTTGATCAGCGCGCCCGCCAGATTCAATGCGGTGCGCAGCCGCACACTGGCCTCACCCAGAAAGAAGATCACCACGCCGGTCGCGAGCGAGCTCGCCAGCGCACCGAGCGGCAGCAGCGACGATTCAGTCACGGCGGCCCCATGCCAGCGCGCCGATCTGCAGGGCGTCCAGCAACGGCTCGGCGAACAAGCTGCCGACCGCCGCCACCAGCGCGAGCAGCAGCGCAGCGAGCGACAGTGTGCCGGCGACCGGGGCCGCGTCGGTGGCCTCGGGTGCCGGCAGGAACGCCAGCTTCAGTACCCGAAAGATGTAGGCGGCGGCGAGCAGTCCACCCGCGACGACCACCGCCACCCATGGCCACTGCCCACTCGCGGCTGCCGCTTGCAGCAACTGCCACTTGGCGGCGAAGCCGACGGTGGGCGGCAGTCCGATCAGGCTCGCGCCGGCCAGCCCGAACGCGAAGATCGCAAGCGGTGCGCGCGCCGCCGCGCCGCGCAGCGCGCTCAGGTCGTCGCGGCCGGCCGCGAGCACCAGCGTGCCGGCGGCGAGAAACATCGCCGCTTTGGCGACGCCGTGCGCCAGCACCTGCAACACGCCGGCCTCAAGCGCGAGCGCTGCGGCCGGCTGTCCCGGCGACAGCCATGCGAACGGAACGAACAAGTAGCCGACTTGCGCCACGGTCGAATAAGCGACCAGCATCTTGAGCCTGCTCTGCACGAGCGCCTGCGCCGAGCCCCAGACGATCGCCGCTGCGCCGAGCCAGGCCAGCAACTGACCGAGCGCAACCAGATCGACGCGCGGTGCGGCCAGCAACCACAGCCGCAGCACGATCAGGAACGATGCTTTGATCACCAGCGCCGACAGCAGCGCGCTCACGGGCGTGGAGGCGCCGCCGTGCGCCGGCGGCAGCCAGAAGTGCAGCGGGGCCAGTGCGGTCTTCAGCACGAGTGCGGTGACCGCGAGCCCGATCGCCAGCGCCGTGTACGGCGCATCGTCCAGACGTGCTGCGAGCGCGTCGAGTGCGAGCACACCGGTGGCGCCGTACACCAGCGCAACCGCGAGCAGGAACAGATTGGAGCCGACCAGCGCCGCGATCAGATAGCGCAGCGCCGCGGCAAGCGCCGCCGGCTTGCCCGACAGCGCGGCCAGCCCGACCGCGGACAAACCCAGCAGTTCGAGCGTCACGTACAGGTTAAACAGGTCGGCCGACAGGAACGCGGCGTTCAACGCGGCCCAAAGTAACCACGCGAGCGGCCAGAACAGTGCCGACTCGCGCGCGCCGCGCGGGAAGTATGCCGTCGCGAACGCCAGCACCGCCGCATACACCGCGCAGGTGAGCGGCAGCAGCCCGACAGCGAGTGCATCGGCATGCAACGCGATGCCGAGCGGCTCGGGCCAACCGCCGAACGCGTAGCGCTGTGGCCATTGGCCATTCAGCGCCACGGCAGCGACGATCGCAGTGACGGCGACGCAGCCGGGTGCGACGAGCGCGCGGGCGGCGCGCTCCGGGACGACGAAAGCGGTCACGCCCAGCGCCAGCGGCGCCAGTACCGCGAGCGGCAGCAACTCAGTCATCGGTGCCGACCGGCTCGTCGTCGGGCAGTTCGCTGCGCCCTGTGGCGGCGCGGTAGCGCCGCGCGAGCAACAGGCCGAGCGCGGTAGCGGCGACTGCGATGACGATGCCGGTCAGCAGCAGCGCCTGCGCGACGGGATCGGCGCGCCCGCCGGCCGCGCGCTGCGCCAGCGCCAGCAGCACTAGGAACACACCGCCGCCCATCACGTTGAACGCGAGAAGCTTGCGCATCAGCGACGGGTGCAGCAGTAGCGCCGCCAGGCCGAGGGCCACCAGTACGCAGCCGGTCACCAGCCATACGTTCATCGCGGGTCACCGAGGCCGAACAGTGCGACGAGCGAAGCTGCGATCGAGATCGTCAGCGCTGCCTCGATCGCCAGCACCAGCGCGCCGGTCCAGCCGGCCGGATACGCGAGCACGGCGCCCGCAGCCGCCCCGGCAGCGAGCGCCACCGCGATGAATACCGCAAGTCCGAGCGCGAGCACCGGCCGGTACAGCGCAGGACGCGCGGTTAGCGGATCGAACGGTAAAGACGCGAAACGCGCAAGCAGCAACGCACCGGCGAGGACGGCGCCGCCCTGGAATGCGCCGCCGGTGCGCGTGGCGCCTGCCCACACCAGGTAGACCGCGACGAGCACCGCCAGCGGCACGGTGACGCCGGTCACGCGCTCGAGTACCGCGTCGCGCGGCGGCATCGGTCGCGGCTCCGGCTGCACGGCCTGCGCAGCGACGACGGCAATCAGCAGCACGCCGATTTCGAGCAGTGTGTCGTAGGCGCGAAAGGACAACAGCACGGCGGTGACCGGATGCACGATCTGCGCGGCGCCGAGCGACTCGGCGACGAGCCGCGACGCGTCGCCGCTCGACGGCGCGAGTGCGACAGCCGCGTGCGCCAACGCAACGGCGAGCGCGCCGGCCAGCGCGCCGACGGCAAGTGCGTTCGGTCCGGGCGTCGTCAGCCTCACGCGGGCAGCGAGCTGCGCGGCGGCGTCGATCAGCAAGGCCCCAGTGACGCCCGCGCCGATCGCAGCCTCCGCCAGCGCGACGTCGGCCGCGCCGAGCCGCGCCCAGGCCAATGCCAGCAGCAACCCGAAGGCGATGAACAGGATCGCCGCGGCGCGCAGGTCGCGGGTCAGAAGCGCCGCAGCGGCCAACGCCACCGTTGCGGTCGCGAGCATCACGTCAGTCGCGGTCATCGAGCGCGCGGCTTGCGATCAGATACCCGGCGGTGGCGCTCGCCACCAGCGCCAGCAGCCAGATCAACGCGATCTCGCCGACGCCCGCCCTGGAGTCGGCCTGCAGCATCAGCGCGGCCGCAGTGAAGCCCAAGCCAAGGTTGTCCACCTTGGTCAGTGCGTGGATTCGGGTCAGCGTATCCGGCAGCCTCAGCAGCCCCACCGTTCCGGCGGTGAAGAACCCGCCGCCCACAGCCAGCAGAATCCAACTGATCGCGTCAAGCGCGTTCATCGTCGGCGCGTCCGTCGGGCGCCTTACCGCTGCGTACGAACGCCACGACCGCCAAGAGGGCGAGCAGCATGAACACCAGCGCGACGTTGCGCAGCGCCGGTGCGTCGTGCGCAGCTGCCAACGTGAGCAGCAGCGCCACGCCGGTAGTGCCGAACAGCAGCGCGGCCAGCAATCGGTCCGCCAACCGTGGCCCCCGCAGCACGCGCACCAAGCCCGCCGCCAGATTGGCGACGAGCAGGAACTCGAACAGCGCGTACGCGAGTCTCATCGAGGTGGCTGCGCGGCTGCGCCCGCGCCGAACAGCCGCGCGATCGCGTCCTCGATGCGGCGTAGTTCGGACTGAACCGGTGACCCGACGTCGAGCGCGTGCAATGTGAGCCGGTCGCCTTCGAGCCGCACGGCCAGTGTGCCGGGAAGCAGACTGACGACGAGCGCGAGCAGCACGCGCGGCCCTTCGCCCGGCAGCGTCAGCGTCATGGTGATCAGGCCGGGCCGCAGGCGCATGTCCGGCGACACAATTCGGCGCGCCACGTCGACGCCGCCGCGCAGCGATTCACGCACGAACAGCGCGGCGAACACCGGCAGCCGCAACCACCGCAGCCGCGTGCGAGGCGCGATGGCGATGCGCCCCCATGTCCACAGCGCGGCGCCGAGCGCGATCGCCCCGGCGGCCAGGCCGCCCGGTCCGCCGCGCGCCAGCGCCAGCCATACCAGCGCGAAGCCGGCGGCAGCGATAACGAAGGTCAGCGCGCGTTGTCGGAAAGGCATGCCTGCTCCAGGGCGCGACAAGGGTAGCGTGCGCCATTTGCGCCGACAAGGGCGTCGTATCGGGTGCGCGGCAGCGCGCGCCGGCCGTCAAAACGCGCCGAAGACCGTGCCGAAGGCCACCACCACGACCAGCGCGGCAAGCGGTGCGAGTACCGCGACCACGAGGATGTCGGGATACGACTGCCGGTGCTTCAGCTTGCAGATCGCCAGCAACGTGATCACCGCGCCGTTGTGCGGCAGCGCATCCAGACCACCGGTGGCGATCGCGGTGACCCGATGCAGCAGCTCGGGCGCGATGCCGGCGGCCTGCGCCATTTCGACATAGTCCGCGCCGAGCGTCTGCAGCGCGATGCTCATGCCGCCGGAGGCCGAGCCGGTGATACCTGCGAGCACGTTGACCGCGATCGCGAGCGAGATCAGCGGATTGCCCGGCGCAATGCCGAGCACCGCATCTCGAATCAGCGCGAAGCCCGACAGCGAAGCGACCACCGCACCGTAGCCGACCTGCGACGCGGTGTTGAAAACGGGCAAGACCGAGGCCGCTGCGCCTGCATCGAGCGCGTCCTTCAGTGACGGCAGATGTCGGCGCGCAAGAACCACCAGCAGCGCAATCGATGCCGCGAGCGCGACGACGATCGCCCAGACACCCCGCACCGCGTCGATGTGCGTGGAGCCGTAGCGCTGTCCGGCCAGATAGCTCGTGTCGAGCCGCGGCAGGATCCATTCGGCGAGCGCGTAGTTCATCAGCACGACGAGCACGATCGGAGCCAGTGCCACGGCGAAGTGCGGCAGCGGCGGACCGGCAGGCGCCGGGGTGAGTTCGGCGATGTCGTAGCCCTCGCCCTGCGCGTGCTCGCGCAACGCGCGATCCGGCAGCGCAACGGCGTCGTCGGCGGCGCCATAGCCTTCCGCCCGCGTTCGCGCATGCCGCACACGCCACTGCAGCCACAGCAGACCGAGCGCCAGCATGACGGCGCCACCGATGATGCCGAGCCCCGGGGCGGCAAACGGGGTCGTGCCGAAATACGGCATCGGGATCGCGTTCTGGATCGCCGGCGTTCCCGGCAGGGCGGTCATCGTGAACGTGAATGCGCCGAGCGCGATCGTGGCCGGGATCAGTCGCTTCGGCACATCGGCCGCGCGAAACAGCTCGGCCGCGATCGGATAGACCGCGAAAGCGACGACGAACAGCGACACGCCGCCGTAGGTCAGCAGCGCGCAGGCGCAGACGATCGCGGCGACCGCGCGCCGCGTGCCCAAGCGCGCGACGATCGCACCCGCCAGTGCGCGTGCGGCCCCCGACACCTCCATCAGCTTGCCGAACACGGCGCCGAGCAGGAACAGCGGAAAGTACAGCACGACGAAGCCGCCGAGCGCGTGCATGAACACCTGCGTGTAACTGGCGAGCAGCGGCGCGCCGCTCGCGGCAGCGGCGAGCAGCGCCGCCAACGGGGCAAGTATCAGCACCGTGACGCCGCGCCACGCGAAGTACATCAGCGCGGCCAGCGAAAGCACGATGCCCAAGATGCTCAGCACCGGGCGCTCCCGATAGCGGCGGCCGCGTCGGAACGGATCGATCGGTTCATCGGTGAAGCGGCGCTCAAACCGTCGCCTCCAGGCGCAGCGTCGAGCGGCGACCGACGTGCGCGAAGCAGCGTGTCAGCCAAGCGTCCGCCGCATCCCAGCCGATGCGATGCAGACGCGACACGAAGGCCCAGCGCGCGTCGAGCTTGCTCGCCGCGGTCAGCTTGGCAAGTTCGCCCTCGGCGTCGATGCGGTGTAGCCGCAACGCGTGGATTTGCGCGAACAGCGAATCGCGGCCGCTCGCCGGCGGTAGCCCTTCGGCCCGCAGCAGCCGCTTCAGCAGCCCGATCGTGCGCAGTTCCTTGACGAGGCTCGAATTGAACGTGATCTCGTTGAGCCGGTCGAGGATGCGCGCGACGGTGTTCGGCACCTCGTCACGGTACGACGGATTGATCTGCACCAGCACCAGATCGTGCGCCGGGCTTTCCGCGATCAGCGGCAGCAGAGACGGGTTGGCGACGTAACCACCGTCCCAGTAGGCCTCACCGCCGATCTCGACTGCGTGAAACAGCGTCGGCAGGCAAGCCGAGGCCAGCACCGCGTCGACCGTCAGTTCGTGCGTGCGGAACTCGCGCAACTGTCCTGTCCGCACGTTGGTGGCCGAAACGAACAGGCGCGGCTTCTCGAGGCCCCGCACGCGTTCGAAGTCGACTTCGGCGGCTAGAATGTCGCGCAGCGGGTTGATGTCGAACGGGTTGAACTGGTACGGCGACAGCGTACGCGTGAGCCAATCGACGTACCACGCCAGCGGAGCGCCCTCGACGATCCAGTCGCCAAACAACGCGTTGAACGCGTTGCTGGCGGCCGCACTGCCGCTGACGCGAGTCCAGTACCGGCGCAGACGTTCGCGCGCCTCGCGGCGGCCGCCCGTGGCCAGCCCGTCGGCCAGAACGACCGCGTTCATCGCGCCCGCGCTGGTGCCGCTGATCGCGTCGATCTCGATGCGATCGTCTTCGAGCAGGCGGTCGAGCACCCCCCAGGTGAAGGCGCCGTGTGCGCCGCCTCCTTGCAGAGCCAGATCGATGCGCTTTCGTGCCCGGCGAGTCATTGCGCCCGGTCGCCGCGCGTCCAGGGGTGTTCCGTGCCGCGCACCAACAGCACGTCGCACGGGGCGGTCTGCACGACGTGCGCGCTGACGCTGCCCAGAAAGGCCGCTTCCAGCTCCGACTTGCCGTGCGCGGCGATAGCGACCAGGTCGGCGGCGAGCTCGACGATCCACTCGTCGATGCGCGTCGGCGCGTAGCCGTGCCGCACGTGCGCGATCGCGCGGCCGGGCGGCACATCGAAGGCCGTCGCCACCGCGGTGAGCCGCGCGGCGAGCGCGGCCTGTGCGGCGGCGCGGTAGGTCTGCACGGTCGCGTCGTCGACACCGGCGTAGCGCATCAGCCCGTCGTACGGCAGCTCGAACGCGTGGACGAAGTGAAACGTCGCATCCGGCAGCAGCGCGCGCGCGGCTTCGGCCGCCTGCGCCGCCGGCGCCGAGAAGTCCGTCGGCAGCAGCACCGTGCGATAGTTGAGCAGCGGCGGCCGCTTGACCACGAGCAGCGGGCACGGTGCGATGCGCAGCAGCTTCTGCGCAGTCGATCCCATCGCGAGATCGCGCGCGGTATGCGCGCCGTGCGCGCCGACGACCAGCAGATCGGCGTCGAGCTCGCGCGCGGCGGCGGCGATCTGCGCGGGCGGCCGGCCGTAGCGCACGTCGATCGCGCAGCCGAGCCCGGCGAGTTCGTCGGCCACACCTTGCAGCCGCTGCCGCGCCTGCTCGCGCGCCTGCTCGGGATCGGGCGAGCCCACGCCGGCGAGCTCGGCGAGCCACTGCCCGGCGTCGTCCCACAGCGACGACGGCACGACGTGAACGATCGCGAGCCGCGCGCCGAATCGATCCGCGGTGAGCGCGGCGCGGCGCACCGCGGCGGCGGCGGCCGGCGAGAAGTCCGTCGCGCAGACGATCCGTTTGGGCGGCAGCCCCATCCGCGAATCGCTCCGCGGGCTACTCGCCCGCGCCGTCGCGCGGGCGCTTGGCGTTGAGCAGCGGGCTGAGCAGGTCCAGCGGCAGCGGGAACACGATCGTCGAGCCGCGGTCGCCGGCGACCTGCGTCATCGTCTGCAGGTAGCGAAGCTGCATCGCCTCGGGCTTCTGCGCGAGCATCTGCGCGGCTTCGAGCAGCGCCGCCGCGGCCTGCTTCTCGCCTTCGGCGTGGATCACCTTGGCGCGCCGCTCGCGCTCGGCTTCGGCCTGGCGCGCGATCGCGCGCACCATCGACTCGTTCAGATCGACGTGCTTGATCTCGACGTTGGTGACCTTGACCCCCCACGCGTCGGTGGCCGCGTCGAGGATCTTCTGGATGTCGAGGTTCAGCCGCTCGCGCTCGGCGAGCATCTCGTCGAGCTCGTGCTTGCCGAGCACG
>CAZIJU010000094.1:0-15810 GCA_964539745.1 uncultured Burkholderiaceae bacterium
GAGCGGCTGGCGCAGGATCTGCTCGCCCTGGAAGGCGAACAGCAGCACCAGCGTCGCGAGCAGCGCCGCGATCGACCACGGGCCGATCCGATGCAGCAGCGCATCGAGCGCCTTCTGGCCGCCGCGGGCGAGCACCCGCGAGCGGATGAGCTGGGCGATGGCGACCGGCACGACGATGTACATGCCGACCGAGATCAGCAGCGTGTCCCACGGCACGGTGATCGAACTCAACCCAAGCAGCAGCGCGACGATCGGCGCGAACGCGAAGATCATGATCGTGTCGTTCAGCGCCACCTGCGTGAGCGTGAAGTACGGGTCACCGTTGGTGAGCCGGCTCCAGACGAACACCATCGCCGTGCAGGGGGCCGCAGCGAGCAGGATCAGCCCGGCGACGTAGCTGTCGAGTTGCTCGGCCGGCAGATACGGCGCGAAGACGTGGCGGATGAAGATCCAGGCGAGCAGCGCCATCGAAAACGGCTTCACCGCCCAGTTGATGGCCAGCGTCACGCCGATGCCGCGCATGTGCTGGCGGACCTGACCGAGCGCGCTGAAGTCGATCTTCAGCAGCATCGGGATGATCATCACCCAGATCAGCACGCCGACCGGCAGGTTCACACGCGCGACCTGCATCGCACCGATGGCCTGTACCGGGGCCGGGAATGCCTGGCCAAGGCCAATGCCGACGACGATGCAGCCGGCGACCCACAGCGTCAGATAGCGCTCGAAGACGCTCATCGCCGGCAGTGCTGCGGCAGACGTGGCGGTATTCATGGCGATGCGGATCGTTGCAGGCGCACGCGCAGCCCCCTGCAAGCCGGGCTGCGCGACGTGCGGCACCTCAGGCGGCGGGCTGCGCGGGCCTGTCGTCGGAGATACGACCGATCTCGTCGATTCGCTTCTGCAAGGCCACGCGGTCGAGGCTTTCCAGCCGCAGGCTGACGAACAGGCTGATGCGCCGCTGGAGCTGCTCGTAGGCGCGGAAGAACGCGCGCTCGATCTCGGCCTCGGTGCCGGTGGCGGCGGCCGGGTCCGGGATGCCCCAGTGCGCCGTCATCGGTTGGCCGGGCCAGACCGGGCAGACCTCGCCGGCGGCCTGGTCGCACACGGTGAAGACGAAGTGCAGCGCGGGAGCGCCGGGGCGAGCGAATTCGTCCCAGCTTTTGCTGCGCAGCCCCGTTGTCGGCAGCCGGTTCTTTTCCAGCAGCCGCAACGCGTACGGATTGATCTCCCCTTTCGGATGGCTGCCGGCGGAGAACGCGCGAAAGCGCGAGCCACCCATGACGTTCAGCAGCACTTCAGCGAGGATCGAACGCGCCGAGTTGCCGGTGCACAGGAACAGTACGTTGTACGGCGCTTTCGTGGAGGCAGTCACGGTACTTCCTTCAGATGGCGCACAGTGGATGGTTCGGGTAACGGCGCGTTGCGCTCGGCTTCAGTCGAATGCCTTGCAAAGACCGGTCGCGCGAGCCGGAGACGGCGAGGCAAACTGGTGCGACCGTGGCCGCGCCGCCGGCGCGCGCGGCTTTGGTGTCCGAAATACCGGGCCTTGGGCGGGGATGCGGTGAGCAGGTGCGCAACGACGGCGTCACGCGCAGCAGGCCGACGCGGCCCTGGCCGGGTTCACGGTCTGGACGGCTTCGGTCGCGTTTGGGGCGTCCGCGCAGCATCGCGCCGATGCGCTTTGCAGACCCGCCGTCGGCAGGGCGCGTGGCGGCTCCTCGCCGAACGTTGGAACGGCGCCCAACGTGTGGAACATCTCCCAAGCGATACCGGTCGGGTCGGTCACCCAGTACTTGTCCGAGCGGGCGTAGCAGCACGCGACCCCTTTCTCCGCGGAGGCGGCGAGCTCCGCCTGCTGCAAGCGCGTGCGAAGCGATTCGAGTTCCTCGTCCGCATCGGTCTGCAGGCCGAGGTGGCTGATGCCCGGCGTGCCGCCGCGCTGCGAGATCGCGAAGTTCACACGCGGATCCTCCAGCATCCACTTGGCGTAGTCGTGCTTGACGACCGCCGGTTCGGCGCCGAACAGCGTCGAGTAGAAGCGGATGCTCTGTGCGAGATCGGACACCGATACGTGGACATGGAAACGCTTCATCCGGAGACTCCTTTCGTGGTTGCGGCCGTTGCACGGCGCGCGCCGGCGGCGGTGGGCTTGGTCCGGTGCGCCGGCGCACAGGCGGGCGCCGATCGGCAGGTGCGGGCGTCGGCAGCGCAGCAGTTCTCGGTGAGGAAAGCCAGCAGCGCGTTCATCGCGGCGAAGTCGGCCGAGTAGAAGACGAATCGGCCCTGCTGGCGCGCGGTGACGAGCCCCGCATGCGTGAGTTCCTTCAGATGAAAGCTCAGCGTGGCCGGCGCCAGGTCGAGCGCGGCGGCGATCTCGCCGGCAGCCATACCGCTCGGCCCCTGCTGCACCAGCAGGCGATAGACCGAAAGGCGCGTTTCCTGCGCCAGCGCCGACAGGCTGCGGACGGCGTCGCTTGATTTCATGTTTCGAAGAATATGGAAATATCGAACGGTCTGTCAAGCCGAACGACCTCGGCAGTTCGTCCGGCCGGCGCCTCGGTCGCGGGCGTTGACGGCATGAACGCAACAGGCCGCCGGTGTCTCCATCGGCGGCCCGCGCGACGCGGCGCTTCGCGGTCAGGTGCCCACGCGGCCGCCGTCGTTCTTGTAGATCATCACGGTGGCCGAACGCGGACGCGCGTTGGCGCCGCCGGGACCGTAGCCAGCATTGCCGGGCCAGTGGCTCGTGTACTTGGTCGGATCGCCGATGTCCGCGACCGCCGTTTCCTCGCCCGGGTGCTGCACGTTGACGAACAGAACTTTGCCGTCCGGCGTCTCGCAAAGGCCCGTGATTTCCTGGTCTTTCGGGCCGACCAGGAAGCGTTTCAGCGTGGTGGCGGTCGGCTTCTTGCCCATGCGCGTTGTGACCGTCACGCCGCCGCCGTAGTTGAGGGTGACCGTGCTTCCATCGCCGACCTGGCCCGGAATCGCGGCCAGCATCATGCAGTTGGTCTCGTCGACGAGCGCGCCGTCGTCGGTCTGGATCCAGCACAGGCCCGTGCTCTTCGTGAAGACCAGGCCGTCGGGGCTGGAAAAGTCCTGATCGTCGGTCAGGCCCGACAGGTTGACCAGCGTCGGCGAGGCGTCCGACTCGGCGCCGAACAGGAAGATGTCCCAGGTGAAGGTCGTGGCGGCCGGGTCGGCGTCCCTGATACGCAAGATGTGGCCGTTGACGTTGCCGGATTGAACCGTGGTTCCACCGCGCACGTCGCTGTACGCGCGGGGGTTGGCCGCGTCCGGGTTGAGCTGCGAGCCGCTGATCGTGCCGGTTTTGCGGTTGCTGTTGTTGGTCAGCGTCATGTACAGCTCGCCGTTGGCCGGGTTCAGGTTGCCCCACTCCGGGCGGTCCATCTTCGTCGCGCCGGCGGCGTCGGCGGCGATGCGCGCGTTGATCAGAACGTCGCCTTCGTCGGCGAACGTGTACGTTGCGTAGCCCGCGACGGCCGGATTGGCCAGGCTCAGCTCGACCCAGGTGCCGGTGCCGTCGGCGTTGAACTTCGCCGCGTAGAGCTTGCCGCTGTCGAGGTACTTGTCGCCCACCGCGATGCGGTTGGCGGCGTTCGCGTCGGCCGGATCCCAGTTCTGCGTCGAGACGAACTTGTAGATGTACTCGTTGCGCGCGTCGTCGCCCATGTACACGGCGACCTTCTTGCCCGCCTCGGCGCGTACGGCCGCGCTTTCGTGCGCCATCCGGCCGAGCGCGGTGCGCTTCTTGATCACCGAGGTCGCCGAGTACGGATCGATCTCGGTCACGTAGCCCTGGCAGTAGAACTCGTTGCGGTAATCGTCGGTGGCCGACCCACCCGTGACGCTGGTGTTCCACCGCGTGAAGCGCTCGGTGCCGCTTTGCGCGGTGTTCCATCCGTAGACGTGGTTCGAGCCCGTCGTCGCCGTGACGTTCTTGCCGTAGCGCGCGAATGCGACGTTCTCGTTCGCGCTGCGCAGCGCGTTGTCGCCCGCGTTACGGGCAAAGAAGGCCGCCCAGTTCTCCTCGCCCGTCAGCAATGTGCCCCAAGGCGTGCGACCGGTGCCGCAGTTGTTGACCGTACCGCGCGTTCGCGTGCCGTCAGGCGAAAACTTCGTGCGCAGCAGCGCGTTGCCGCGCGCCGGCCCCGAGAACTCGATCTCGGTCTCGGTCGTGATGCGGCGGTTCAATGGCGAGCCCTGTACGTAAGCGAAGCGGCCGTTGGCGCCCTTGGCGATCTCGACGATGGTCACGCCCATCGCCTGCATTTCCTTGATCACCTCGGCGTCGGGGCGCGGCGCGGGGCTCGGCCCGTTGGCGTGCAGGAAGGTCTGCGTGACCCACTCGTGGTTGATGCCGAGCAGCGCGCGGCTGCTGCTCGCGTCGTCGCGCGCGCCGCTGGCCGACAATTCGAAGTACTCCATCCCGTCGTGCCACTCGCCGCAGCGCTTGTCGTAGTCGGCGTCGGTACCGTCGTTCTTGAACGCCGCCGCGCCCGCGATCAGCGGGTCGCCCAGGGCGATCAGCACCTGCGCGGTGTAGCCCGTCGGCACGGTGAACGCGTCGGCGACCGATTTGGCCACGGCCGTGAAGCCAAGCAGCGTCTCGGCGGGTGCCGCCGGCGCCGGATCGTCGCTGCCGCCGCAGCCGGCCAGCCCCAGCCCGCTGAAACCGGCGAGCGCAGCCGCGCCGACCGAGCCGAGCAGCAACCGGCGGCGCGAAAGCCGCGCTTCGACGATCGAAGCGAATTCGGGATTGGCAGATGTGTTCGAGTTTTCCTCGTTGAGTGCGTCGATTTCGTTGTTGGCGTGACGGCCCATCATTGACCTCCGTTCAAACACCGTAAGCATGGAGGCGGTCGATGACGCTTCCTTGACACGGGCGAACTTCGGTGCACCCATTCTGGGGATGGAATGACAAATGCCGGTCACATGATCGCTTTATCAGGCCCCTCAGAACGCGAGCGTCGAAGGCGCGCACGGCACGACACGCAAAGTCGGCGCAAGCGGAGGGCCGGCCCCTGGAGGACCGGCGGGCGCGTCACGTGCCGAAGTACACCCGCGCGGCGGGCCGACGTCGCAGGCCCGCGGCGTCGATCGTTTGCGTCGAGCCGCCGCGAAAAGCCCGAACCGTGCGGTGCGCGACGGATGCCGCCGCACCCGCACAGCAACGACATCAAGCCTGCACGAGCCCGCGTTCGCCGCCGTGAACGCGGACGCGTTCGCGCGCTGGCTCAGACCGCGTCCGGGCGGCACCGCACGCAGGCGCCTGCAGTGCCGGTGCCAGCGGATCGGCACCGGCGAGCGCGATCCTCGTGGTGAGCCGGCCCTTCATTGCGGCACCGGAAGCAGCAGCACGGCGCCGGCAGCGACCGCGCAGGCGTCGACGTGCCCCGGCCGCGCGTCGTCCGACGTCGCGAAGTGCACGTGGAACCGTTCGCCCGGATGCGAGACGACGCCTTCCAGCGCCGACGCGCTGTACAACCCCAGCAGCACGCCATCGGTGCGCGCCGCGGTGAAACGCCGACGCTCCGCGTGCCCCAGCGCGTGACGCGCGCAGTGCGCCGCGGATGCCGTGCCCGTGACGACGTCAACGAGGACGACCTGCGCAGATGCGCCGCCGGTGTGCATCAGACGGCCGAAGTTTCCCCACACCCGCACGTCAGTCGATGCCGCGGTTGCGCCGAACGCCATCAGCGCCACCAGCAACGGCCATCCTCGCAGCAAGGCATGCCGCGTCGTCTTCATCGGTCCGTCCCTTCTCGAGTTTGAATCCGTTCGTTGAATTCGGAGCGGCGTGCGGTGGGCGTGCCGGCTGCCCCGGATCGAGTCCGTCGTCGACGGGGCAGAAAGTTCGCCGCCTGCGATGAGGCAGGCGCCCGACGGCGCGCCCGCCGTGCGCTGCCGATCGCCACGGACTCACCCGAGGCGCCGACCACATGGAATCCGCAAACGGCGCGCGGATATCGCGACGCGTCGCGCGTTCCGTTGCCGCGTTCGACCCGGGCGCTTCAGCCGTGCGGCTTCAGCAGCGCGCCGTCGAGCACGCCGCGCACGCTGCGCACGAAGGTCAGCGTCCAAAGCGCCGCGAGCAGCGCGAGCGCCACCGCGCCGACGGCGACGATCGGCGGCAGCGCCAGTTGTGTGCCCAGCCGCCAGCTCGCGGCGACGAAAGCGCCGAGCGGAAAGGTGAACGCCCACCACGACAGCGCGAACGGAAGCTCGCCGCGCCGCGCGGCGGCCAGCGTCAATGCCGACGCCATCACCAGCCACCACAGGCCGAATCCCCACAGCAGCAGGCCGATCACCGCCACCGCACCGCCGGCGGCAAGCGCCGGCATCGCCGCATCGAGGTTCAGCAAGCTGACGGGGATCACGCCCAGCGGTCCGAGGTTGATCCAGGCGGTCGGCACGAGCGGCGCGCCGACGCGCTTGCCGAGCACGTAGCGCGACATCGTCAGCGCCAGCAGGGCGACATACAGCAGGCAGCCGGCGCCCAACGCGGCCCAGTTGGCCACCAGCATCGCCTCGCGCCAGCCGGGGGCCAGATGCGCAGCCAGCGGCGCGCCGGCCACCGGGATCACCACCAGGCCCACCGGCGGAATGAACATCGCCGGCGTGACGTGATCCAGTGTCACGGACTCGCCCTGGAAGACGATCAGCAGGATCGCGATGCTGAAGACCACCGTCAGCGGCGCGCCGACGAGCCAAAGCGCCAGCGCCAGCTCGCGGCTTGCGCCGAAAACGAGTAACTGCAGCGCAAGCACGAGCAGCGCGATCGAAAACGTCGGATAGAAGTGCGCCTGCACCGGATGGCGCAGCGAGCCCATCGCCGCCGCCGGATGGCGAATCCAGCGCGCGAACCACGGCCCGGCAAGCAGCAACGCGAGCAGCACGTTCAGCCAGTGCAACGCGCGGGCCGGCGCGTCGAGCCACGGCGCGTGCTGCGCGTAGAAATGCAGCGTCACTGCCAGCACGCCGGTTCCCATCACGGCCGCGAACCAGGCCGGCGCGAACGCGGCGAGCCAGGTCGGCCCCGGCGCCACCGCGGCGCCGGCGCGCGCGGCCGGTTCAGTGCCGATCGTCATCGCCTGCGCCCCGATCGTCTCCCGTTGGATGCGGATCGCGTCGCGGCGATTCACCGCTCGTCCGCAAGCCTTCAGCCAAGCGCAAAGTTGAACACATACCCGACGAGCAGGATACCGGCGGCGACCACGCCGGCGAAGGTCGCGATCAGCCGCGGCTTGAGCACCTTGCGCAGAATGATCATTTCCGGCGCCGACAGCGCGATCACGCTCATCATGAAGGCGAGCACCGTGCCGAGCGCCGCGCCCTTGGCCAGCAGCGCCTGCACGACCGGGATCACGCCGGCGGCGTTGGTGTACATCGGCACGCCGATCGCGACCGCCGCGGGCACCGCCCACCAGGCGTCCTTGCCCATGAACGAGGCCATGAAGTCGGCTGGCACGTAGCCGTGGATACCGGCACCGATGGCGATGCCGGCGAGGATGTACGGCCAGACGCGGCCGACAATCTCGCGCACGGCGGCGAAGCCGGCGTCGATCCGCTCGCCAAGGCTCAGCGCCGCCGCCTCGGCCGAGACCTTCACGCGCGGCATGTCGCGCACCCAGTCCTCGAGGTGTCGTTCCATTCTCAGCCGGCCGATCACCCAGCCGGCGCCGATCGCCACCGCGAGCCCCAGCCCGAGGTACAGCACCGCGATCTTCCAGCCGAACAGCGCGAACAACAACGTCAGCGCGACCTCGTTGACCATCGGCGCGGCGATCAGGAACGAGAAGGTGACGCCCAGCGGCACGCCCGCCTGCACGAAGCCGATGAACAGCGGCACCGCCGAGCACGAGCAAAACGGCGTGACGATTCCCAGGGCCGCGGCCATCACGTTGGCCGCGCCCTCGGTACGGCCGGCCAGCAGCGCGCGCGTGCGCTCCGGCGTGAACCAGGAATTGACCATCCCCATCACGAACACGATGCCGGTGAGCAGCAGCAGCACCTTCGGCGTGTCGTAGAAGAAGAACCGCAGCGCGCCGCCGAGGTGGCTGGTGCGCTCCACCGGCAACCACGCCACCAGCGCCTCGGATGCCGGCAGCAGCGTCCTGTACAGGCCGAACCACGCCGCGGCCGCCAGCAGCAGGAACGCAGCCGGCTGCCGCTGCGGCCAGCGGCGCAGCGTCAGCGCCAAGCCCGCCATCGGCCGGGCCCGCGAGATCGTCGTCATCGGCTCACGCCGCCTGCAGCCAGCCGGCGATCGCGTCGCGCGTCGGCACGCCCCCGGCATGGACCACCTTGCCGTCGACGATCACGCCGGGCGTTCGCAGCACGCCGGCGGCGGCGATGTCCTCGATCCGCTCGACCTTCTCGACCTGCACCTCGACGCCGCGCTTGCGGGCGACTTCCTCAATCAGCCGGACCGTCGTGCGGCAGTTGGCGCAACCGGCGCCCAGGACTTTCACTTGCCTCATCGTCGCCATCCGTCAGGCCGGCCGCAGCGGCGGCCGGCGGTTCATCGCATTGCGGCATCATATTCGCGCAGGCGAATGCTTCGTCGTGATCTGGATCACGCAAGCGAAAGATCGAGGGGCAAGCCCGCGCGGCGTCGCCTACGCCGCGGCGCGCTCGGCGATCAGGACGAGCCTGCGGCGGTCGTCGCGATACGGCGCCTCGCGCGCCGCGCCGGCGCGCAACGCGTCGAGCATGCGTCGCGCCCAGGCGGGCAGGCGGGGATCGATCCGGTAGAACGAGAAGCGGCCTTCCTTCCACTGCTGCACGACGCCGGCGTCGCGCATCACCATCAGGTGGCGCGAGACAGTCGGCTGCGGAAGTTCGAGCGCGTTGACCAGCTCGCACACGCACAGGTCGTGCGCGTCGAGCAGCACGAGGATGCGGCGCCGGCACTCGTCGGCGAGTACGTCGAGCACGTCGGCGGTGGTCGGCGCGGGCATGGCGGCAATGTATTCGCCCGGACGAATGCGTGCAAGCGCGTTCGACGACCGCCGCCCGCGGCCGCAGCCGCCGAATCCGCGTGCGCGGCGCGCGCACCGGTGGGCTCGCCGCCCGCAGCGCTGCGTTCGGCACGCGATTCGGCCGACGCGGCCGCTTCGGCCTGCTTCACCACGCAGGCCGCGCGCGGCGCGGCCTGCGGCGTACGCGCAACCGGTGAAGGCGGCGGTGCGGTGGGCGCGCCCGCCTGCGGCTCGGGGGCATCGATTTCCGCCGACGGCGACGGATCGCCGTCGTGCCGGCCGGCTGCCCCCGACCCGCCGGGCGATCCGCCGTTACGGCGCGGCGCCCCGTTCGGTGCCCGTGCCGCTGTGGTCCGACCGCGTTTTCGGAGTCAATGCACGGTCGCGCCGAGTTCGCCCTTCGCGTACTTCGCGGCCATTTTCTCCAGCGGCAGCGGCCGGATCGTCGGCGCGCGGCCGGCGCAGCCGAACGCCTCGAAGCGCGCCTTGCAGATGTCGCGCGCGGCGGCGGTGGCGGCCTTGAAGAACGCGCGCGGGTCGAACTCGTCGGGCTTCTTCGCCATCAGCTCGCGCATCGCGCCGGTCATCGCGAGGCGAATGTCGGTGTCGATGTTGACCTTGCGCACGCCGTTGCGGATGCCTTCGACGATCGCGTCGACCGGAACGCCGTAGGTTTCCTTGATGTCGCCGCCGTACTTGCGGATGATCGCGAGCCACTCCTGCGGCACGCTGGACGAGCCGTGCATCACCAGGTGCGTGTTCGGGATGCGCGCGTGGATCGCGCGCACGCGATCGATCGCGAGGATGTCGCCGGTGGGCCTGCGCGTGAACTTGTACGCGCCGTGGCTCGTGCCGATCGCGATCGCCAGCGCATCGACCCCGGTGGCGCGGACGAAGCGCGCGGCCTCGTCCGGATCGGTCAGCAGTTGCGAATGATCCAGCTTGCCTTCAGCGCCCACACCGTCTTCCTTGCCGGCGGTACTGGTTTCGAGCGAACCCAGGCAGCCGAGTTCGCCTTCGACCGAGACGCCGACCGCGTGCGCCATCTCGACCACACGGCTCGTCACCGCGACGTTGTAGTCGTAGCTCGCCGGCGTCTTCATGTCTTCGAGCAGCGAGCCGTCCATCATCACGCTTGTAAAGCCGCTTCTGATCGACTGCTGGCACACGGCGGGCGAAGCGCCGTGATCCTGGTGCAGGCACACGGGAATGTGCGGATACATCTCGACGGCGGCCTCCACCATCTTGCGCAGGAACGGCTCGCCCGCGTACTTGCGCGCACCGGCCGACGCTTGCAGGATCACCGGGCTGTCAGTGGCGTCCGCCGCCTGCATGATCGCGTGGATCTGCTCCATGTTGTTGATGTTGAACGCGGGCAGTCCGTAGCCGTGCTCGGCGGCGTGGTCGAGCAGTTGCCGCAGCGAAATCAGTGCCATAGGTCGTTCTCCGGAATGGGCTGGGAAGTTCAGGCCGCCGCGCGCTCGCCTTCGAGCGAACGCGCGACTTCGGCGATCGAATCGATGACGCGGTCGGCGCCCGCCGCTGCGATCGGCCGGCCGCGGTTGTAGCCGTACGGAACGACCCAGACGCCGATGCCTGCGGCGCGCGCGGTCGCGACGTCGATTTCCGAGTCGCCGACCAGCAGCGCTCGTTCGGGCGCCACGCCGAACCGCTGCATGCAATGCACCGCGGGCAGCGGGTCGGGCTTCTTCGCCGCGAGCGTGTCGCCGCAGATCACCAGATCCAGGTAGTCGCGCAGCCGGTGCGCGTCGAGCACCGCGTACGCGAAACGTTCTTCTTTGTTCGTGACGACCGCCGTGCGCACGCCGGCGCGGCGCAGCGCATCGAGTGCGGGCTCGACATCGTCGAAGACGCGACTGCGCCTGCCGCAGTGGGCCAGATAATGGCGGTCGAACGCCGGCAGCAGCGCGGCGAGCGAAGGCGCGCGCGCCGGCGCCAGGCCAGCCCTTCGCGCGCTTTCGGCCAGCGCGGCGCGCAGCAGTTCGCGCGTGCCGTGGCCGATCCATTCGCGCACGAGCATCTCGTCGACACGCGGCAGACGCTCGCCGGCGAGCAGCGCGTTGACCGCGTCGGCGATCTCCGGCGCGGTGTCGATCAGCGTGCCGTCCAGATCGAACAGAACCAGATCGAACATCGGTATCCTCACCGTGCGGCCGTCGCGGCGGTTCGCACGGCACGTCGCACCGCTGCGAGCAGCGCCTCGGCAGTGATGCCGAAGTGCTCGTACAGCGCCGCTGCGGGCGCCGATTCGCCGAAGCTCGCCAGACCGATCGCCTCGCCTTCGAGCCCGACGTACTTGCGCCAGAAGTCCGGATGCGCGGCCTCGATCGCCACGCGCGGCACGCCGCGAGGCAATACCGACTCGCGCCACGCCGGGCTCTGGCGATCGAAAACGCCGGTCGAGGGCATCGACACGACGCGCACCGCGATACCTTCGGCGGCGGCGCGCTTCTGCGCTTCGAGCGCGAGCGCCACCTCGGAGCCGGTGGCGATCACGACGGCGTCGGGCGCGCGTTCGGCGTCGCGCAGCACGTAGCCGCCGCGCGCGATCGCCTGCGGATCGGCGCCGGCCACCTGCGGCAGGTTCTGCCGCGACAGCAGCAGCGCCGTCGGCCCGTCGCTGCGTTCGAGCGCCGCCGTCCATGCGACCGCGGTCTCGACGCCGTCGCACGGCCGCCAGACATCGAGGTTGGGGATCACGCGCAGCGCGGTCGCGTGCTCGACCGGCTGGTGCGTCGGGCCGTCTTCGCCGAGGCCGATCGAGTCGTGCGTCAGCACGTAGACGACACGCTGCTTCATCAGCGCGCTCATGCGGATGCCGCTGCGCGCGTAGTCCGAGAACACCGCGAAGGTTCCGCCGTACGGCAGGAACCCGCCGTGCAGCGCCACGCCGTTCATGATCGCGGCCATGCCGAATTCGCGCACGCCGTAGTGCACGTAGTTGCCGTCGGCGTACGAATCCACGCTGCGCGAAGCCTTCACCGCCGTGAGGTTCGACCAGGTGAGGTCGGCCGACCCGCCGAGCAGCTCGGGCACGCGCGCCACCAGCAGCTCGAGCATCTGCTGCGACGACTTGCGCGTGGCCGTCGGCGCGGTGACCGCGCGCGCGGCGGCGACCAGTTCGTCCGCGAGCGCGCGCCAGTCCGCGGGCAGCTCGCCGCGCATGCGGCGCTCGAACTCGGCCGCCTCGGACGGGTACTGCGCGCGGTATTGCGCGAACAGCGCCTGCCAGCGCGCTTCGGCCGCCGCACCCTGCGAACGCGCGTCCCACTGCGCGCGCAGCGACGGCGGAACCTCGAACGGTGGATGCGGCCAGCCGAGCGCATCGCGCGTGGCGCGCGCCTCCGTCGCACCAAGCGGCGCACCGTGCACTTCGTGCTTGCCCGCCAGCGTCGGCGCACCCCAGCCGATCGTCGTGCGGCAGACGACGAGCGCGGGCCGGTCCGCGCAGGCGAGCGCTTCGCGCGTGGCGCTTTCGATCGCGGCCGGGTCGTGGCCGTCGATCGGGCCGACGACGTTCCAGCCGTACGCTTCGAAGCGCTTGCGCGTGTCGTCGCGGAACCAGCCGGTGACGTGACCGTCAATCGAGATGCCGTTGTCGTCGTAGTAGCAGACGAGCTTGCCGAGCCCGAGTGCACCCGCCAGCGAACAGGCTTCGTGACTGACGCCTTCCATCAGGCAGCCGTCGCCGAGGAAGACGAAGGTGCGGTGATCGACGATCGGCAAGCCCGGCCGGTTGAATCGCGCTGCGAGCAGCTTTTCGGCGAGCGCCATGCCGACCGCATTGGCCAAGCCTTGGCCGAGCGGGCCGGTCGTCGTCTCCACGCCGGGCGTCAGCCCCGCCTCGGGATGACCGGGGGTTTTCGAATGGAGCTGGCGAAACCGCTTCAGTTCGTCCAGCGGCAGGTCGTAGCCGGTCAGATGCAGCAACGCATACAGCAGCATCGAGCCGTGACCGTTGGACAACACGAAGCGGTCGCGGTCGGGCCAGCGCGGGTTCGCCGGGTTGTGCCTGAAGTGGCCACGCCACAGAACTTCGGCGATGTCGGCCATGCCCATCGGCATGCCCGGATGCCCGCTCTTGGCGGCCTCGACCGCGTCGATCGCCAGAAAGCGCAGCGCGTTGGCCAGCGCGCGGCGCTCGTCGACCTGGCTCGCGTGAAACTGCGGTGCGTTCATCGCAACGTTCCTTGGTTCGCTGGGTTGGTGTTGACCACGGCTCACCGGTGCATGCAGAGCTGCATGCGATCGGCCCTGCGCGCCTGCCGCGACGCCGCGGCGTCCTTCGGGGCTAGGCGCGCTTCTTCAGATCCATCAGCCGCAGGATCATCGGCGTGAAGATCAGTTGCATCGCCAAGCCCATCTTGCCGCCCGGCACGACGATGTTGTTCGGGCGACTCATCCACGAGTCGTGCAGCATCGACAGCAGGTACGGGAAATCGATGCCCTTGGGGTTGGCGAAGCGGATCACGACCATGCTTTCGTCGGCGCTCGGGATGTCCTTGGCGATGAACGGATTGCTCGTGTCCACGGTCGGCACGCGCTGGAAGTTCACGTGCGTGCGCGAGAACTGCGGGCAGATGTGGTTCACGTAATCGGGCATGCGGCGCAGGATCGTGTCGACCACCGCCTCCTGCGAGTAGCCGCGCAGGCTCTGGTCGCGGTGCAGCTTCTGGATCCATTCGAGGTTGATGATCGGCACTACGCCGACCAGCAGATCGACGTGCCGCGCGACGTTGACCTCGGCGTCGACGTAGCCGCCGTGCAGCCCTTCGTAGAACAGCACGTCGGTGTCCGGGTCGATGTCCTGCCAAGGCGTGAAGGTGCCGGGCTCCTGCTTGTAGGGGGCCGCCTCCTGGGCGTCGTGCAGGTACTTCCGGATGCGCCCGCGGCCGGATTCGCCGTAGGTGCGGAACAGCCCCTCCAGTTCCGCGAGCAGGTTGGCCTCCGGGCCGAAGTGGCTGAAGTGACGGTTGCCCGCGGCCTCGGCTTCTTTCATCGCGGCGCGCATCGCCTTGCGGTCGTAGCGATGGAACGAGTCGCCTTCGACGATCTGCGCGCGGATTCCCTCGCGGCGGAAGATGTGCTGGAAGCTTCTCATCACCGTCGTCGTGCCCGCGCCGCTCGAGCCGGTCACGGCGATGATCGGATGCTTGGTGGACATGACGGTTTCGCCTGCTTTCGGTGTCGGGGGATCGGTTCGGTGGCCGCCGCGCGCGCCTTACAGCCGCGCCTCGGGCCGGTAAAGCGAGCGCTCGTTGAACAGCGGCGAGACGTACGGCTTGTCGTCGCCGCGGTCGTACTCGGCGTGGTAGCGCTCGATGCGCTCGACCTCGGCCTTCGAGCCGAAGATCACCGCGACGCGCTGATGCAGCTCGGTCGGCACGACTTCCAGGATGCGGCCGCGCCCGGTCGATGCGGCGCCGCCGGCCTGCTCGATCAGCAGGCTCGCTGGATTCGCCTCGTACAGCAGCCGCAGCCGGCCCGGCTTGCCCGGATCCTTCGTATCGCGCGGGTACATGAAGACACCGCCGCGCATCAGGATGCGGTGCACGTCGGCCACCATCGACGCGATCCAGCGCATGTTGAAGTCGCGCCCGCGCACCCCTGTCTTGCCAGCCTTGCATTCGGCGACGTAGCGCGCGACCGGCGGCTCCCAGAAGCGCTCGTTCGACACGTTGATCGCGAACTCCGAGGTCTCCTCGGGAACCCGCAGGTCGGGATGCGTCAGGATGAAGTTGCCGATCTCGCGGTCGAGCGTGAAGCCGTGCGTGCCGCGCCCGACGGTCAGCACCAGCATCGTCGCAGGCCCGTAGATCGCGTAGCCGGCGGCGACCTGTCTCGTGCCGGGCTGCAGGAAGTCGGCCGTCGTCGGCGCGTGGTCACCCGTGTGCCGCAGCACCGAGAAGATCGTCCCGACGGCGACGTTCACGTCGATGTTGCTCGAACCGTCGAGCGGATCGAACACGAGCAGGTAGGGACCGCGCCGGTACTGCGGAGGAATCGGATACGGCGCATCCATCTCTTCCGAGGCCATCGCAGCGAGCAGACCCCCCCACTCGCAGTGACCGATGATCGCGTCGTTGGTCAGCACGTCCAGCGGTTTCTGGACGTCGCCGCCGGCGTTGCGCGTGTCCAGCGCGCCGATGCCCGCGCCGAGCGCACCGCGGCCCACCATCGCCGAGATCGCCTTGACGGCGGCGGCGATGTCGACCAGCAGCGCCGCGAGGTCGGCGTGGTCGGGCATGTCGCGCAATTGCTCGATCAGGAATTTCGACAGCGTCGTTCGGCGCAGGTGCATGGTCTTCTCACTGTGATGCGGAATCCTTGGCGGCATCGAACACGCGCGAGGCGCGGATGTCGGCTGCCCGAATCAGCGCGAGCTCGTCGGGCGAGGTCAGCGCGCCGCCGCCGAGCGCCGCGTCGAAGACGCGGTTGGCCTGGCGCAGCCGCGCGCGATCGAGCGCGTTGCGGATCGAGCGTGCGTTGGCGAAGTGCGGCTGGCGGATGCGGTATTCGATGTACTCGCGCAGCGCGGCGAGTCCCTCCTCGTCGAAGCGGTAGTTCATCTGCGAGGCCATCTTCTGCGCGATCGCCAGCAGCTCGTCGGGCGTGTAATCGGGAAAGTCGATGTGGTGCGCGATGCGCGAACTCATGCCGGGATTGGACTTGAAGAACGTGTCCATCCGGTCCTTGTAGCCGGCGAGGATCACGACCAGGTCGTCGCGGTTGTTCTCCATCACCTGCAGCAGGATCTCGATCGCCTCCTGCCCGTAGTCGCGCT
>CAZIJU010000095.1:0-15523 GCA_964539745.1 uncultured Burkholderiaceae bacterium
CCCGCTGATCAAGATCATCAACATCGTCGCGCTGCTGATCGTGCCGATCATCGCGACGATCCACGGCGGCAAGCCGGCCAAAGCCGCAGCCGAAGTCGCGCCCGTGGCGGTCGTCGCGCCGGCGCCGGCCGCCACCGCGACGGTGGCACCCGTCGCGCGGAAGTCGTCCGACTAGCGCTCGCCCGGCAGCGCGACGAATGTTCGACGACAACGATCCCGAAACCGGCTTCGCGGTCGGCTTCGCGGTCGCGGCCGCGATCTTCTTCGCGCTGTTTGCGGTCGGCGTGGCGCTCGTCATCACGTCGTCTGCGCGGCAACCGACCGCCACTGTAGCGACCGCGGGGCCGCTTGCCCCGATCCGCGTCTATTTCGAAGCTGGGCAGGACCGGATGCCGGATGAAGCGGCGGCGCGGCTCGCCTCACTGGTCGCCGTGGCCATGGCGGACGCCGGCAAGCGGATCGCGATCTCCGGCTACCACGAGCGCTCCGGCGACACCGGCTTTGGCGCCGAAGTCGCGAGGCAGCGCGCCTACGCGGTGCGCGACTTCTTCCGCGCCGCGGGCATCGCCGACGAGCGCATCGTTCTCGAGGAACCCCGGGAAGCAGCGGCCGGCAGCGAGGATCGCGAAGCGCGGCGTGTCGAGGTCATGCTGCAGTAGCGCCGGAAGTCGGCGAAAATCCGGGCGGCCCGCGGCGATGCGCGCCGCCCTTTTTTATGAACGCGACCCTGCGATCCGCCACGACCGCCGATCTCGCGCAGATCACCGCGATCTACGCGCACCACGTTCTGCACGGCCTCGCGAGCTTCGAAGTCGAGCCGCCCGACGAGACCGAGATGCGCCGGCGCTTCGATGCGATCGCCTCCGGCGGCTTTCCCTGGTTCGTCGCGCAAGTCGACGGCCGCGTGCTCGGCTACGCGTACGCGGGCCCCTATCGCACGCGGCCCGCCTACCGCTACTCGGTCGAGGATTCGATCTACGTGGCGCCGGACGCCGTCGGCCGCGGTCTGGGCAAGCGGCTGTTGCTGTCGCTGATCGAGGCCTGCGAGCGCCGCGGCTTCCGGCAGATGCTCGCGGTGATCGGCGACTCGGCCAACGCGGCCTCGGTCGAGTTGCACCGCACCTGCGGCTTCTCGCAGGTGGGCCTGCTGCCGTCGATCGGCTTCAAGTTCGGCCGCTGGGTCGACAGCGTGCTGATGCAGCGCGGGCTCGGCGAAGGCGATCGGACCGCACCCGGCAGCCGCCCGCCGCGCGCTTGAGTCCGCGCGGCGCGCCTTCGCGCGCGACCGCCGCTCACAGCGAACGCACGACGCGCACCGTGTCGCGGTCCTTGGGGTCGTGCTGCAGCGTGAACCCCAACTGGCGCATGAACTTCAGCATCCGCGTGTTGGTCGCCAGCACGCTGCCCTCCATCGTGACCAGGCCGCGGGCGCGCGCGACGTCGATCAGCGCATGCATCAGGATGCCCGCCAGGCCGGTTCCCTGCCACGCGTCGTCGACCGCGATCGCGAATTCGCAACCCGTACCGGACGCATCGACGACGTAGCGCGCCACGCCCACCAGCGCCTCGCGCCCGTCCCGCTCGACCGTGGCCGCCAGCGCGACGTGATGCAACTGGTCGACGTCGGTCAGATACCTCAGCTTGGATTCCGGCAGCTCGCGCACCGTGACCATGAAGCGCTTGTAGCGGCTGTCCATCGACAGGTGCTGCACGAAGTCCGCTTCGAGCGCCATGTCGGCGGCGCGCAGCGGCCGCACGGTGACCGGCGTGCCCTGTACGACGTGATGCGCCGCCGGCAGTTCCAGGGTAGCGTGCGCGGCAGCGCGTCGCCGCGGCGCTGGGCCCGCCGCCAGGTACGCGACGATCGAGTCGACCGTGGCGAGCCGCCCGTAGTCGGTTTCGGGGATCTCGACGCCGAGCCGCTCGCACAATCCGGCGACGACGTTGAGCCAGTCGATCGAGTCGAGGTCGAGCTGTTCGCGTAGCGGCCGGTCGGGCCGGATGCGCTCGACGTCCGCCTCCGGCGCGACCGCGGCGATCGTCGCGAGAACCGCGTCACGCAGTCGGGCGGCCGTCACGCGCTGCGCCCGCGCCCGGGTCACCGAATTCCCGTCATCCGCCGCGCACGTGCTCGAGCGCCGCGTGCGGCGATTCGTAGATGTGCGGCGCCACACCGCGGCGCTTCAGCGCGCGGCCGAGCTTGGCGCGCAGGAAACCCGAGGTCGTGTAGCGCGACACGCCATCGTAGTAGCGGTCCACCAGGCGCTTGACCATCGCGGCGTAGTCGTCCTCGACCTCAGGGGCGAGTTCGAAGTGATCGTAGTTGACGATCGCGTAGACGCGGTGGCCGATCGGCTTCAAGTGCGCGTCGACTTCGCGCTCGATCGCATCGACGTCGGCACGCGTGGCCACACGCAGCCGCTCGAAGTTGATGAACAGGATGTTCTGCTGGTCGTCGTACGCGAAGCGCGACGCGAGCGGAATCGCGAGCATGCGCTCGCGCAGCCCCATCGGCTCCTCGGCAAAGATCGCCGCGTCCATCGTGCGTGGCGTGCCGCGGATCACGGGCGCGAAGTCCATGCGCGCGAGGATGTCGCGCTCGATGTCCACGCCGGGGGCGACCTCGATCAGTTCCATGCCGTCGGGCGTCAGCTCGAACACGCAGCGCTCGGTGACGTACAGCACCGGCTGGCCGCGCTTGATCGCGTACGCGCCGGAGAACGTCCGATGCTCGACCTCGCGCACGAACTTTTTCGGCCCGTTGTCGTTGTGGATCGCGAGTCGACCCTCCTCGACGCGCACCTGCAGGTCGCCGGCGGTAAAGGTGCCGACGAAGACGATCTTCTTTGCCGACTGCGAGATGTTGATGAACCCGCCGGCGCCGGCCAGCCGCGGGCCGAACTTGCTGACGTTCAGATTGCCTTCGCGGTCGGCCTGCGCGAGTCCGAGAAAGGCAAGGTCCAGCCCTCCGCCGTCGTAGAAGTCGAACTGGTACGGCTGGTCGATGATCGCCTGCGTGTTGACTGCGGCACCGAAGTTCAGGCCGGAGGCCGGAATGCCTCCGATCACGCCCGGCTCGGCGGTCAGCGTCAGCAGGTCCGCGACCTTTTCTTCGGCGGCGACCGCCGAGACACCTTCGGGCATTCCGATGCCGAGGTTGACGACACTGTTGGCCTTCAGCTCCAGCGCCGCGCGGCGCGCGATGATCTTGCGTTCGCTCATCGGCATCGGCGGCACCAGCGACGCCGGCACGCGGATCTCGCCGGCGAACGCGGGGTTGTACGGCTCGGCGAAGGTCTGGTGGTGGTATTCGGGCTTCTCCGCGACGACCACGCAGTCCACGAGCACGCCGGGAATCTTGACCTGGCGCGGATTCAGCGACCCGCGCTCGGCGATGCGCTCGACCTGAACGATCACGATGCCGCCCGAATTGCGCGCCGCCATCGCGATCGCCAGCGCCTCGAGCGTCAGCGCCTCGCGCTCCATCGTGATGTTGCCGTCGACGTCGGCGGTCGTTCCGCGCACGATGCCGACGTCGATCGGGAACGCCTTGTAGAACAGATACTCCTCGCCGCCGATCGTCATCAACTGCACGAGATCCTCGGTCGCGCGTTCGTTGATCTTGCCGCCGGAAATCCGCGGATCGACGAAGGTGCCGAGCCCGATTCGCGACAGATGCCCCGGCTTGCCGGCGGCGATGTCGCGGAACAAGTGCGTGATCACGCCTTGCGGCAGGTTGTACGCGGCGATGCGGTTGGCGACCGCGAGCGCCTGCAGCTTGGGCACGAGCCCCCAGTGCCCGCCGATCACGCGGCGCACGAGCCCTTCGTGCCCGAGGTGGTTCAGTCCACGGTCCTTGCCGTCGCCCTGCCCTGCCGCGTAGACGAGCGTCAGATCGCGGGGCCGGCCCACACCGTTCGGTTCCTGCTCGGCCGACTCGACGAAGCGCGCCTCGAGCGCGATCGCGATGTTCTCCGGGAAGCCGATGCCGACGAAGCCGCCGGTGGCGACCGTGTCGCCGTCCTGGATCAGTTGCACCGCTTCGCGCGCGGTGACGATCTTGCCCTTCTCGAAGGTCCGCAGCGCGTTCAGCAACTCGCGCCCGTGCACACCCATGGTCTCCTCCTCGCCTCCTGCGCGCGTGAAGTCTCGCGCCACCGAATGTAAACGCGCCCCGCAATTGCGCAAGGTTGCGCGGCATCGACCCGGCAAATCATGCACTCCGCACATGGCAGATCATGCGTTCGCATGCTTGCCCGGCGACCGGGTTCGGTGCGATCGTGGGTTTGTCTTTTTGCTGTTCGGATCCGTATGCGCTCCGGCCGACTTTCGCTCCGATGCGGGCCATTTGGCATCCTCGTCGCCCACACGCTGCTGACGCTGCCGCTGGCGGCGGGGGCCCAGTTGAAGGCAGCCGCGGATTCCGAAACGTCGATGCCGCAGCGATTTGCACATGCGGCTCGGGCCGAAGCGTTCGCGCCGCAGATCGGCGGTCACGCGCGGCCCGCGCCGGACGAACGCGACGCGCTGCCCACGCTGCGCGCGAGCGGCTAGACTTCGGCGAGTCTCGTGGAGATGCCGCGCGACACCATGCCGGGCCGGTACCAGCGCCCGCACCACGCGCTCGGTTTCCGCTCGGCCGGAGCCGCCCAGTGGTTGCATGAACACGGCATCGACGCCAGCAACTGCTATCTGCCGCTGGTTCGCCTGCATACCAAGCTGGCCAACTCGGGCGCCGCAAGCGGCTCTGTCTGGATCTACGCGCGCTGCGCGCTGCGCTGACGAGCGATCGGCCTCTAGAATCGCCGCTTTCGACGAAGCGGAGAGGCCATGGAAATCAGCAACAACGCATTCATCGTCACCGGCGGCGCATCCGGGCTCGGCGGCGCAACCTCGCGCATGCTCGCCGCGGCCGGCGGCAAGGTCGTCATCGCCGATGTGCAGGCGGACAAGGGTGAGGCGCTGGCAAAGGAACTCGGCAACGCGACCTTCGTCAAGTGCGACGTGACCCGCGAGGTCGACGGCAAGGCCGCGGTCGCCGCGGCGCTGGCGCTGGGACCGCTGCGCGGCCTCGTCAACTGCGCGGGCATCGCGATCGGCGAGAAGACCGTCGGCAAGGACGGGCCGCACCGGCTCGACGCGTTTGTGGGCGTGATCAACGTCAACCTGATCGGCAGCTTCAACATGATCCGTCTGGCGGCCGACGCGATGTCGAGACTGGACCCGGCCGCTGACGGCGAACGCGGCGTGCTGATCAACACCGCTTCGGTGGCGGCGTTCGACGGCCAGATCGGCCAGGCGGCGTACTCGGCATCGAAAGGCGGCATCGTCGGCATGACGCTGCCGATCGCGCGCGACCTGTCCCGCGCAGGCATCCGCTGCATGACGATCGCGCCCGGCATCTTCGAGACGCCGATGCTGCTCGGCATGCCGCGCGAGGTGCAGGAATCGCTCGGCAAGATGGTGCCGTTCCCGCAGCGGCTCGGCAAACCCGCCGAGTACGCGGCGCTCGTCCGCCACATCATCGAGAACGTGATGCTGAACGGCGAGGTGATCCGCCTCGACGGGGCGATCCGGATGCAGCCGAAGTAGGGTCGATGATTGAGACTCACGCAAGCTCGTGACACCGCGACCCCGCAAGTTCGCATCGCCCGCGTGGCCACCGGTTCCGTCATCCCGAGCAACGCGAGGGATCCCGGCGTAGCGAGCGGCGCAGATTCCTCGCCTTGGGCTTGGAATGACTCCCCATCGTCATCCCGAGCGAACGCGAGGGATCTCGGCATTGCGAGCGGCGGAGATTCCTCGCCTGCGGCTCGGAATGACAGACGGCGACGGACGCGAGCGCCAGGCGGTCGGTCGTGTCACGAAGATTCGTAATGCTCGATAAGGCGACGTTCTCGCCAAGGCTGACGTGCCGAGCGCGGCAAGCGCACCGGCAGCGCGTGCCATGTGCGGGCATCGCTGTCGCGCCATCCGGGGGACGGACATGAACGCGGTGGTCGCGGTGGCGGCCCGTCTCGCCACGATTGCACTTGTCCTGCTCGTCACGAGCTGCGCCTCGCCGCAGGCGCCGCCGAGCCAACCCGAGGCCCCGTCCGGTTTTCGCGGTGGGCTGACCGCCGTCACCGCAACGCGCCACATGGCCGCGGCGGCGAATCCGCTGGCGGCAGAGGCGGGACGGGCGATCCTGCGCGCGGGCGGCTCTGCCGTCGATGCGGCCATCGCGATGCAAATGGTTCTGACGCTGGTGGAGCCGCAGAGCTCGGGGATCGGCGGCGGCGCGTTCCTGCTGCACTGGGACGGCCGACGCGTGCAGTCGTTCGACGGCCGCGAAACCGCACCGATGGCTGCCGACGAAAACCTGTTCGTGACACGCGAGGGCCGCGCCATGGGCTTCGCGGACGCGGTCGTGGGCGGCCGAGCGGTCGGCGTACCGGGGGTGCTGCGCATGCTCGAGGTCGCGCACCGGCAGCACGGCAAGCTGCCGTGGGCGAGGCTTTTCGAGCCGGCGATCGAGCTCGCCGACCGTGGCTTTTCGATCTCGCCGCGCTTGCACGCGCTGCTGGCCGAGGAAAAGCACCTGGCGGAAAACGACGCGGCGCGCGCCTACTTCTACGATGCCGACGGGGCCCCGAAGGCGGTCGGCACGCGTCTCGTGAACCCCGAGCTGGCCGCCACGCTGCGTGCCATCGCGCAGGGCGGCGCCGACGCCTTCTATCGCGGGCCGATCGCCGCGGACATCGTCGCCGCCGTACGCGGTCACGCGACCAATCCTGGCCGGCTCGCCGAAAGCGATCTGGCGGGCTACCAAGCGAAGGAACGCGCGCCCCTGTGCACCGACTACAAGCGCTGGCGCGTGTGCGGGATGGGGCCGCCGTCGTCGGGTGGCATCGCGGTCGCACAGATACTCGGCGTGCTCGCCGTGCGCGACATTGCGGCCACGCCGACGGTGGCGGTCGACGGCGGCGTCGAACCGCAGCCCGCTGCCGTACATCTGTTCAGCGAGGCGGGCCGGCTCGCGTTCGCAGATCGCAACCGGTATGTCGCCGACGACGACTTCGTTGCCGTCGACGTCGCCGCGTTGACGAGCCCGTCGTATCTCGCCGAGCGGGCGCGTTTGATCGGTGACCGCAGCATGGGTCGCGCCGCGCCCGGTTCACCTGCGGGCGTGAGGGCCGCGTGGGCCGAGGACGTCTCGCCGGACCGGATCGCCACCTCGCACATTTCGGCCGTCGACGGCGATGGCAACGCAGTGTCGATGACGACGTCGATCGAACACGCATTCGGCGCGCGGCTGATGGTGCGCGGCTTCCTGCTGAACAACCAGCTCACCGACTTTTCCTTCCTGCCGCGCGAGACCGACGGCAAAGGCGGGATGAAACCCGGCGGCGCCCTCGTCGCCAACCGCGTCCAGCCGGGCAAGCGGCCGCGCTCGTCGATGGCGCCGACGCTGGTGTTCGACCAGGCCAGCGGACGGCTCGTCGGCACGCTGGGATCGCCGGGCGGCTCGCAGATCATCAACTACGTCGCCAAGACGCTCGTCGGCGTACTCGACTGGAACCTCGACGTGCAACAGGCGATCGCGCTGCCGAACTTCGGCAGCCGCAACGGCCCCACCGAAGTCGAGGAAGGGCGGGCGAGCGCGCGGCTGGTCGAAGGACTGAAGGCGCGCGGTCACGACGTGCGCGCGATCCCGATGACGAGCGGGCTGCAGGGCATCGTGCGCGTGCGTCTGCCCGACGGCAGCGACGGCTGGGCCGGCGGCGCGGATCCGCGGCGCGAGGGCGTGGCGCTGGGCGATTGAGTAGACTGCGCGCCGCATCGACGAAGGAGGCGAGCACCATGACGATCAAAGTCGGCGACCGGCTGCCCGACGGGCAATTGCAGGAGTACATCGAGGTCGAAACCGCGGGCTGCCCGGCCGGCCCGAACACCTTCAAAGTGGCCGATCAGGTCAAGGGCAAGAAGATCGTGATCTTCGGGCTGCCCGGCGCATATACGCCGACCTGCTCGGCCAAACACGTGCCGAGCTACCTGCAGCACTACGACGAATTGAAACGCAAAGGTGTGGACGAAATCTGGTGCCTGTCGGTCAACGACGCGTTCGTGATGGGCGCGTGGGGCCGCGACCAGAAGGCCACCGGCAAGGTGCGAATGATGGCCGACGGCTCGGCGGAGTACACGAAGAAGCTGGGGCTCGAGCTCGATCTCACCGCGCGCGGCATGGGCGTGCGCTGCCAGCGCTTCTCGATGCTGGTCGAAGACGGCGTGGTCAAAGCGTTGAACATCGAGGCGCCGGGCAAGTTCGAGGTCAGCGACGCCGAAACGATGCTCAAGCAGTTGTAGCGAACCGCCCGTGCGCGCCCATATCGGCGTCAGTTCAGGTTCCGCGCCGCGTCGATCAGTTCGTGCAGCCGCGCGCGCAGCGCTGGCGCGTCGGCCGGCTCCGGTCGCGCCGCAAGGTAGGCGCGCAGATCCTCGGCGGCGGCACGCGGGCACTCCAGCCGTTCGAACACGAGGGCGCGATCGCGGCGCTCTTGCGGCACGTCGGGCAACAGCGCGACGAGGCGATGCTGGATCTCGAGCAGCGCGGGCCAGTCCTCGTGTTCGGCGTGGATCGCCTTCAAGTTGCGCAGCAGGCGCGCGAGGATCTCGCGTTCGCTTGCCGCGCGCAGGTAAGGCGCCAGCGGCGGCTCCGCCGCGCCGCGCAGCACGGCTCTCAGCCGCGCGCGCAGCGCGTCGGCCGAAAGCGTCTGCCCCCGCCCGAAGACGTCGATGAACAGAGCCCCTTCGTTCATCGGCAGCCTGACCAGGAAGTGGCCCGGGAAGCCGACGCCCGCCAGTCTCAGCCCGACCGCCCGTCCGATCTCCATGTACACGAGCGACAGCGTGATCGGGATGCCGGTGCGCCGCTCGACCACGCGGTGCAGGTAACTGTTGTCGACGCTGTAGAACTCGTCCTCGTTCGGATGGAAGCCCAACTCGCCGAAGTAGAAGTGGTTCAGCATCCGCAGCCGCGCAACGGTCGATGCGTCGGGTGCGATGCGCGAACGCAGCCGCTCGCCCCAGTCGCGCACCGTGTGCACGACTTCGGCCGGATCGAAATCCTGGCGCGCGTACAGCGGAACGCTGGCGGCCGCTTCGAGCAGGGCGAGCGGCGCTTCACGGCGCGCGCCGACGAGTCGCTCGAACGATTCGAGTGCGTTCATTTCAGCCGCAGCAGAAACTCTCGCGGACGAAACCCCATCAGCCACAACGCGCCGAAATATGCGGCCATCGCTCCGGCGATCACCGCAGCCAGCAGCCCCGCGCGCACGGGCCAGTGGGCGTGCAGCGCGATCCAGTCGATGCGCCGGTTCGCTGCCCAAAGTAGCACCGCCAGCAGCGCCAGCGCAATGGCGAGTCTGGCGACGAACCTTCCCCAGCCCGGAAGCGGCCGGTAGATGCCGCGTCGCCTCAGCCCGACGAGCAGCATCGCCGCGTTGGCGAGCGCTCCCAGGCTGATCGCCAGTGCCAGTCCCGCGTGCGCGAACCAGGGAACCAGCACGAGGTTGGCGAGCTGGGTCGCGACCAGCACGACGACGGCGATCTTCACCGGCGTCCTGATGTCCTGCTGCGCATAGAAGCCCGGGGCGAGAATCTTCACTGCGATCAGCCCGAACAGTCCGGCGGCGTAGCCGACGAGCGCCGCCGCCGTCTGCGCGACGTCGTGCGCGCCGAAGCGCCCGCCCTGGAACAGCACCGCGATCAGACCCTCGGCCAGCATGCCCATGCCCAGCGCGGCCGGCAGCGCGATCAGGCACGTCAGTCGCAGGCCCCAGTCGAGCAGCCGGCTGTAGTCGTCGGTGCGACGTTCGGCGTTCGCCCGCGACAGATTGGGCAGCAGCACCGTGCCGAGCGCCACGCCCAGCAGCGCGGTCGGAAACTCCATCAGGCGATCGGCGTACGCGAGCCACGAGACGCTGCCGGTGGCCAGGTGCGAAGCGATGTTGGTGTTGATGATCAGGCTTATCTGGGCGACCGACACCGCGAAGATCGCCGGCAACATCAGCCGCAGGATGCGTCGCACGTCATCGTCGCGCAGCGCCGCGGCGAGCCCGGTCAGGCGCGGCAGCCTGCCGATGCGAGCGAGCGCCGGCAACTGCACTGCCAGCTGCAGCACGCCGCCGACGATCACCGCGGCGGCCAGCGCGAACACCGGCGGATCGAAGCGCGGTGCGAGCAGGCCGGCGAAGACGATGAAGCTCAGGTTCAGCAGCACCGGCGTGAACGCGGGCACGGCGTAGCGGTTGAACGTGTTCAGCACGCCGGCGGCGAAGGCCACGAGCGACATGAACAGGATGTACGGAAACATCCAGCGCGTCATCGCCGTGGCCAGATCGAACGCCGCGGGATTCTTCGAGAAGCCGCTGGCGACCAGCCACACGAGTGCCGGCGCGCCGAGCGCGCCGGCGATCGAAACCGCCAGCAGCGTCCAGAACAGCGCCGAGGCGACGTGCGACAGCAAGTCCCGCACGCGCGCGTCGCCGTTGCGCGTGCGCACGTCGGCGAGGATCGGCACGAAGGCCTGCGAAAACGCGCCCTCGGCGAACATCCGCCGCAGCAGGTTCGGCAGCCGGAACGCGACGTTGAACGCATCCATTTCCGTGCCGGCGCCGAACGTGCGCGCGACGATCAGTTCGCGCGCGAGCCCCGTGATGCGCGACAGCAGCGTCATGCTGCTCACGGTGGCCGCTGCGCGTAGAAGATTCACCGGAGGCGGGCGCTTACGCAGATAGGGAAAGACGGGGCCGCGCGTTTGTTCGCGCTGGCGCGTTTTGCTATAGTTCGGCGCCTTTCGGCGCCCCCCATTCTCTCATCGACCGCGCCGCGACAGGATTCAACCGATGGCAAACAGCAAACAAGCCCGCAAGCGCGCCCGCCAGGCGGTCGCGCGCAACGCGCTCGCGAGCTCGCAGCGCTCGAAGGTGCGCACCGCGATCAAGTCCGTGCGCAAGGCGATCGCCGCCGGCGACAAGAAGGCCGCCGCCGAGATCTTCCGCAAGGCCACCAGCGTGATCGACGCCATCGCCGACAAGGACGTCATCCACAAGAACACCGCCGCGCGCAACAAGAGCCGGCTTGCCGCCGCGATCAAGTCGATGGCGTAGGCCGCCGGCGAACCGACTCAACCGCGCGGGCCCGCTTCGGCGGGCCCGCTTTTTTTCACGTCGGCTCAGGCCCGGGCAGCGAACAGCCTTCGTATACCGGCAGCTCGTTGTCGCGTGCGAAGTTCATCACGAAGCTGAAAGCCATCGCTTCGACGTCCTTGAGTCGCTCGTCCACGACGACGCATTTGATCCCGCCGATCGTCACCGGACGCACGTACGGCGAAAAACCGATCAGCGCGTCGCGCCCGGCACCGACGCCGCCCGGCCGGTACGGCGCCAGCACGCCGCACAGGCGCTCGGCCCAGTCGCTCGGGCGGAACGCCTTGCCGTGAACGGTGATGCCGTGGATGAAGAACTCCCTGGGTTTGGCCTGCGCATCGGCCACGGTCGACGACTCCGCGATGGAACTGGGCGGGGGCTCGAAGGCGGCTGCCGCGCCGGACGGCGGCGCTGCCTGCGAGCAAACCTATATCTTATATAAGACTTGGCCCCCTGTCCCAGCCTGTGTACGGACCGGTCGCTGCACGCATCGTCGACGATGGGCCCGAAAAAGACGCGGCGGCCGACTGGCCGAGCCGTGGTGCGCAGACGCGGCGCCGGTCAACCCCAGCGCGGTCCGACCCGTTCGTTGCCCTTGCGCAGACGTCGCAAATCGCGCATAAATCCGGTCGCGCGCCGGTCCGACCATCACAAGAACGCTGCCCGAACAACGACTGCATGTCCAAACCCACATCGAAAGTGCTCGTCATCAACGACGAGCCCTTGATCCTGAAGGATCTGCTCAAGGGACTGAACGCGGCGGCACGGACACTCGACAACCCTTTCGGCCTGACTTTCATCGGCGCCCTGACCGCGCGCGAAGGTCTGCAACTGATCGAACGCGACGGCGATATCCAGATCGTCATCGTCGATGACAAGCTGTATGCGGTTCAGGAAGGTCCCCGCAAGTCCGCTCTCGCGCGTAACGGCGGCAGGGAATCACCGCGCACGCTGCAGGTCAGCGCGCTGAAGCTCGTGCAGAAGATCACCGCGCTGCGGCCCGAACTCGACATCTACATCCTGATCGAGAAAGAGAAGGAAGACCAGGTCGTCGACGCGCTGTTTGCCGAGGCGGTCGACGGATATTTCTACCGCGAGGAGCGCGACTATCGCGGCATGTACCGGATCCTGAACGCGCAGATCGCCGAGCGCGCCCGCACGCCGTTCTACGACGCGCTGCGCGCCTACGTGCTGTCGGCCAAGGACGCGTGGCATACGCCGGGGCACTCGTCGGGCGACTCGCTGCGCGGCAGCCCGTGGGTCAACGAGTTCTACGAATTCATGGGCGAACACGTCTTCGACGCCGACCTGTCGGTGTCGGTCAAGGCGCTCGACTCGCTGATGGAACCGACCGGCGTCATCGCCGAGGCGCAGCAGATGGCGGCGAAGGCGTTCGGGGCACGCAAGACGTTTTTCGCCACCAACGGCACGTCCACCGCCAACAAGGTGATCCTGCAGACGCTGATCGCGCCGGGCGAGAAACTGCTGCTCGACCGCAACTGCCACAAGAGCGTGCACCACGGCGTGGTCCTTTCCGGCGCACGCCCCGTTTACCTCGATTCCAGCGTCAACAAGAAATACGGCGTGTTCGGTCCGGTGCCGAAGAAGACCCTGCTGCGCGCGATCGACGAGCATCCCGACGCGCAGTTGCTGGTGCTGACCTCGTGCACGTACGACGGCCTCCGGTACGACCTGAAGCCGATCATCGATGCTGCGCACGCGCGCGACATCAAGGTGCTGATCGACGAGGCGTGGTACTCGCACGCACGGTTCCACCCGGATCTTCGCCCGACCGCGCTGGAGGCCGGCGCCGACTACGTCACGCAGTCTGCGCACAAGACGCTGTCGGCGTTCTCGCAAGCCGCGTTCATCCACGTCAACGACGCCGGCTTCAAGGAGCATCTGTTCCGCGAGAACTTCAACATGCACACGTCGACCAGCCCGATGTACAGCCTGATCGCGAGCCTGGACGTCAGTCGCAAACAGGCGGTCCTCGAGGGCTACAAGCTGCTCGAGCGCACGCTGATGCTGGCCGGCGAGTTGCGCGAGCAGATCGACTCGACCGGCGCGTTTCGGGTACTGACCCTGCAGGATCTGCTGCCCGACGAGGTCCGCGACGACGGCATCCGGCTCGACCCGACCAAGATCACGGTCGACATCTCCTCGTGCGGCCTGACGGTCGACGAGCTGCAGCAGGAACTGTTTTCGCGCTTCAACATCACGATCGAGAAGTCGACCTTTAATACGATCACACTGCTGCTGACGATCGGCACCACGCGCTCGAAGTGCTCGCGGCTGTACGACGCGCTGATGCGCATCGCGCGCGAGAAGCGCGCGCCGCGACGGCTGTACCGCACGCCCGATCTGCCACCGTTCACCGAGCTGGTGTACCTGCCGCGCGACGCGTACTACTGCGGCGGCGAGCTGGTTCCGCTGCTCGACGACAACGACCAGGCGAACGCCTCGCTCGCCGGGCGCATCTGCGCCGACCAGATCGTCCCGTACCCGCCGGGCATCCCGGTGCTCGTGCCGGGTCAATTGATCACCGAGAACATCGTCGAGTACCTGATCCGCTACCTGCGCGTGCAAAACAAGGTCGAACTGCACGGTGTGGCCTACCAGGGGTACTTCCCCAGCATCCGCGTGCTGACCTCGGCCGAAGAACGGCGCCTGTCGTCGCTGCACGCGCTGCCCAGGCAGAAGGCCGCATAGCGCCGTCAACCCGCTCGACCGCGCCGCGCGCGGCAGTCACACGCGCGACGGGCAGCCCATCCGCCAACCGTCGCGGGCGGCGTCCGACGGTGCCGTGCCGGGCCGGATGCCGCCGCCTCGGGCGGGCGTGCCGCCCGTGCGCGGTACGCGAGGCGCAGGCGCGCACGCGCAGCGCCGGCCGCCCGTGCCTTCCTATAATCCGATCGTCGCGGCGCGCATCGCGCCGCGATTTTCGTTTCCGCGCTGGAGCCGCCATGCCGTCGCATCATCTGATGAATACCTATAACCGCCTGCCGGTCGCGTTCACGCACGGCAAAGGCGCCTGGCTCTACGGCGACGACGGCCGCGAGTACCTCGACGCGCTCGCGGGCATCGCAGTCAACGGACTCGGCCATGCCCATCCGCGGCTCGTGCGCGCGCTCGCCGACCAGGTGGGCAAGCTCATCCACACGTCGAATGTCTATCGCATCCGCGAGCAGGAGCTGCTCGCCGACCGCATCTGCGCGCTGTCCGACATGGACGAGGTGTTCTTCGCGAATTCCGGGTCGGAGGCCAACGAAGGCGCGCTGAAACTCGTGCGTTTCTACGGTCACAAGCACGGCAACCCGCAAGCGCAGACGATCGTGATGGAGCACGCCTGGCACGGGCGCACGCTCGCCACGCTTGCCGCCACCGGCAGCGAAAAGGCCCGCAAGGGGTTCGATCCGCTGCCGAGCGGTTTCATCCGTGTCCCGTACAACGACCTTGCGTCGATCGAGCGCGTTGCCGCGCAGGATCCGCGCGTTCAGGCGGTGTGGCTCGAAGTGTTGCAGGGCGAAGGCGGCATTCGCGTGGCCGATCGCGACTACGTGCGCGCCTTGCGCCGCCTGTGCGACGAACGCGGCTGGCTGCTGATGATCGACGAAGTCCAGTCCGGCATCGGCCGCACCGGCCAATGGTTCGGTTACCAGTGGGCGGAAATCTGCCCCGACGTCATCACGCTCGCGAAGGGGCTAGGCTCCGGCGTGCCGATCGGCGCGGTCGTGGCGCGCGGACGCGCCGCCGGCGTCCTCGGCCCAGGCAACCACGGCTCGACGTTCGGCGGCGGGCCGCTTGCGTGCCGCGCAGGCCTGGAGACGCTTTCGATCATCGAGGACGAGAAGCTGATGGCCAACGCCGCCGCGCAGGGCGAGCGGATCCGCGCCGGGTTCGCGCGCGAGCTGGCCGGCGTGCCCGGCGTGGTCGCGATCCGCGGCCAGGGGCTGATGATCGGAATCGAGCTGGATCGGCCGTGCGGCGACCTGGTCAGGCGCGCGCTCGACGCGCGACTGCTGATCAACGTCACGCAGGAGCGCGTGATCCGGCTGCTGCCGCCGCTCATCATCGACGCGCACGAGGCCGACGAGATCGTCGCGCGGCTGGCGCCGGTCGTGCGGGCGTTCCTGACCGAGACGGCAGCGCAATCCGTGTAGGGGAGTGGCCATGACCGGCGCGTCGATCAGGCATTTTCTGCAGCTTGCCGACTTCTCGCGCGAAGAGATCGAGCACGTATTCGAGCGCTCGCGCGTGATCAAGGACCGCTTCAAGCGCTACGAGTTCTACCAGCCGCTCACCGACCGCACGCTGGCGATGGTGTTCGAGAA
>CAZIJU010000096.1:0-15515 GCA_964539745.1 uncultured Burkholderiaceae bacterium
TCGAACATCGCGCTCTGGAAGCGCGCGTACGGGCACATGTACTTGCACACCTGCTCGCGCATCCAGCCCGCGTTGCCGTACGTCGCGAAGCCGTAGAACAGGATCCAGAACGCCGACCAGCCGCCGATGTCCAGCCGCAGAACGTCGGCGCCGAGCTCGCGGATCGGAGTGAAATAGCCGACGAAGGTGAAACCGGTCCACAACGCGACCGCAATCCACGCCGCGTGCTTGGCGCTTTTCAGCGTCGCCTTGCGCACCGACAAAGGTTCGGCGTCCAACCGCATGCGCCTGGCGCGGTCGCCTTCGATGCGCCGCTCGATCCACATGAAGATTTCCGTGTAGACGGTCTGCGGGCACGCGTAGCCGCACCAAAGCCGGCCGCCGACCGCCGTGAACAGGAACAGCGCGAGCGCCGAGATGATCAGGATCGCCGTCAGGAAGATGATGTCCTGCGGCCAGAGCACCAGTCCGAAGATGTAGAACTTGCGCGCGGCCAGATCGAACAGCACCGCCTGGCGGCCGTTCCACTGCAGCCACGGCAGCCCGTAGTAGACGATCTGCGTGATCCAGACGAGCGCCCAGCGCCATTTCTGGAAGTACGCAAGGCGGTCGCCGATCTTCTGCCGCGGATAGATCTCCTTGCGCTTCTCGTACAGCGACTCGACGACCTCGCGGGCCGCGACCTCCTTGATCGGAATGACCGGCGCGGGCGCGGCGGGGCGCTCGTCGCGCCTCGCGGGTTTCGGGTCGACGGCGCTTTTCATCGTATCGTCGTTATGCTGGCTGCGTGCGGCGGCGCCGGAGCCGGGAGGAGGCGCCGGCGCGCCGTCAAGCTACGGTTTTGCTGCCGGCGGTGCGCCCGGCGGGCGGCTCAGCGAGTACACGTACGCGGCCACCAGGTGGATCTCCGCGTCGCTGAGAATCCCCTTCCAGGCCGGCATCACGCCTTGCCTGCCTTTGGTGATCGTTTCGGTGATCGCGGCCACCGAGCCGCCATAGTTCCAGATCTTGTTGGTGAGGTCCGGCGCACCCAGGGCAGGATTGCCCTTGCCTTCGGGGCCGTGGCAGGCGGCGCACGCCGCGAACTTCGCCTTGCCGCGCGCCGCTCGCGCCGGATCGTGCGCCGAGTCCGACAGCGACAACACGTAGTGCGCCACGTCGGTCACGTCATCGGCGCTGCCGACGGCGGCGGCCATCGGCGGCATCGCCGCCTGGCGCCCGCCGACGATCGCCGTCTTGATGGCGTCGGCAGTTCCGCCCCATTGCCATTCGCTGTCGGTCAGGTTGGGGAAACCGCGCGAGCCTTGCGCCGTCACGCCATGACACTGCGCGCAGTTGTTCAGGTAGATGCGCTCGCCGATCTGGCGCCCGCGCGCATCGGCGGCGACCTGCTCGACCGGCTGCTGCAGGAACGCCGCCAGCACGGGGCCGAAGCGCGCCTCGGCGGCCTTGACCTCGTCGGCGTGCTGCTTCTGCTGGCTCCAGCCGAGCACGCCCCTGTACTGCGTCCCGAGCCCCGGATACAGGATCAGATACACGACCGAGAAAACGACCGTGATGTAAAAAAGCCAGATCCACCAGCGCGGCATCGGATTGTGGAACTCGCGCAGGTCGCCGTCCCACACGTGACCGGTCGTCTCCGGCTCCTGGCCTTCGACGAGCTTGACCCTGCGCTTGCTCTGCACCCAGAGGAACACGCCGCAGCCGATCACCGAGACCGCGGTGACGATCGCGACGTAGTAATCCCAGAAACCGCTGTAGAAGTCGCTCATTGCCGGCCTCTCCTATTCCCTGTTCGACTTCGCGTCGTCGGCCCACTCGTCGGCGAACGGCAGCCGCGCGGCCTCTTCGAATCGCTGCCTGCTGTGCCGGCTGTACGCCCACCAGACGATGCCGACGAAGGTCGCGAAGGAAAGCACGGTGACGATCGAGCGCATGTCGTTGATGTCCATCGTGGTCTCCTAGCGGACGTTGCGCAGCTCGACGCCGAGCCCCTGCAGGTAGGCGATGATCGCGTCCAGTTCGGTCTTGCCCTTCAACTGCTCGGGCGCCTTCGCGATCTGTTCGTCGCTGTACGGCACGCCGACGCGCCGCAGCGCGCGCATGCGCGCCTGCACGTCCACGCCCTCCACACTGGCGCGCTCGAGCCACGGATACGCCGGCATGTTCGACTCGGGCACGACGTCGCGCGGATAGTTGAAGTGGATGCGGTGCCACTCGTCCGAGTAGCGCCCGCCGACACGTGCCAGATCCGGGCCGGTGCGCTTGCTGCCCCACAGGAACGGATGGTCGTAGACGAATTCGCCGGCGACCGAGTAGTGCCCGTAGCGCAGCGTTTCGGCGCGGAACGGCCGGATCATCTGCGAATGGCAGTTGTTGCAGCCCTCGCGGATATAGATGTCGCGGCCGACCAGGCGCAGCGGCTCGTACGGCTTGATGCCCTCGACCGGCTGCGTGGTCTGCCGCTGGAAGTACAGCGGAACGATCTCGACCAGTCCGCCGACGGCCACCACCAGGATGACCAGCACGATCATCAGCCAGGAGTTGCGCTCGATGTAGTCGTGATTCAGTTGCATGACGTCTTCTCCCTCGATGCCTGGCGCGTTGCGGCGCTACGCGTGCGCCATCGCCGGCGCCGGCACCGGGTCCTCGACCGCGCGCCCGACCGCGATCGTCTTGACCACGTTGTACGCCATCAGGCCAATGCCGGCCAGGTACAGCAGGCCGCCGGTCAGGCGGATCACGTAGAAGGGGAAGGTCGCCTTGACGCTCTCGACGAACGAGTACGTCAGCGTGCCGTCCTCGTTGACCGCGCGCCACATCAGACCTTGCATCACGCCGGCGATCCACATCGCCGCGATGTACAGCACGATTCCGATCGTGGCGACCCAGAAGTGCGTGGTGACCAGCCGCATCGAGTACATCTCGGTGCGTCCGTACAGGCGCGGGATCAGGTAGTACAGCGCGCCGATCGACACCAGGCCGACCCAGCCGAGCGCGCCGCTATGCACGTGGCCGATCGTCCAGTCCGTGTAGTGCGACAGCGCGTTGACCGTCTTGATCGACATCATCGGCCCTTCGAAGGTCGACATGCCGTAGAACGACAGCGAGACGATCAGGAACTTCAGGATCGGATCGTCACGCAGCTTGTACCAGGCGCCGCTCAGCGTCATGATGCCGTTGATCATGCCGCCCCAGGAGGGTGCGAGCAGGATCAGCGAGAACAGCATGCCGAGCGACTGCGCCCAGTCGGGCAGCGCGGTGTAGTGCAGGTGGTGCGGGCCGGCCCACATGTACGTGAAGATCAGCGCCCAGAAGTGCACCACGCTGAGCCGGTACGAGTACACGGGCCGTCCGGCGGCTTTCGGGATGAAGTAATACATGATCCCGAGGAAGCCCGCGGTCAGGAAGAAGCCCACCGCATTGTGTCCGTACCACCACTGCACCATCGCGTCGATCGCGCCTGGGTAGGCCGAATACGACTTCGTCAGGCTGACCGGCGTAAACGCGCTGTTGACGATGTGCAGCAGCGCCACCGTCAGGATGAACGCGCCGTAGAACCAGTTGGCGACATAGATGTGCTTGACCTTGCGCACCGCGATCGTGCCGAAGAAAACCACCGCGTACGCGACCCACACGACCGCGATCAGCAGGTCGATCGGCCACTCGAGCTCGGCGTATTCCTTGCTCGTCGTGATGCCGAGCGGCAGCGTCACCGCGGCGGCGACGATCACGGCCTGCCAGCCCCAGAAGGTGAACCAGGCGAGCCTGGGCGCAAACAGCGGCGCCTGCGAGGTGCGTTGCACGACGTAATAGCTCGTCGCGAACAACGCGCAGCCGCCGAAGGCGAAGATCACGGCGTTGGTGTGCAACGGACGCAGCCGGCCGAACGACAGCCACGGAATGCCGAAGTTCAGCTCCGGCCACGCCATCTGCGCGGCGATCCACACACCGACGAGCATGCCGACGATGCCCCAGACCACGGTCATGATCGAGAAGGCCCGGATCACGCCGTAGTGGTAGGTCAGGCCATTGGATGGATTCATCTCTCCCTCTCGAAACAAAGGCGGCGGGTGGCACGCCACGCCGATTGCGGACGCCGCAAGCGTTCGGACTGCGCCCCTCGTCCGCAGCCGCACCAAGCACGCGCGGCGCGATCCTATGGACCGGCAGGGTCGCGCCGGTTGATGCAAATCAATTCGATTCTCATCTCCGGGAAGCCTGTGACGAGGATCGCAAAGGCGGCCCGCGTTTCAGCCACCCGGAGACTGGCCATCATCGCGCGGCCTGTCGTCTTCGTCCAGGATGCGCCGCCCCTCGTTGTCGAGGTCGTCGAACTGGCCGGAAAGCACCGACCATGCGAGCAGCCCTCCAATGGCGAGCACCAGCACCAGCGACAGCGGAATCAGCAGGTACAGCGAGTCCATCGTGTGACGGCGGTCACTGACGGCGCGCGCGCAGCGCGTTCGCCACCACCGCGAGGGAACTCGCGGCCATGCCGGCCGCGGCCAACGCCGGCGTCAGATAACCGAGCGCCGCAAGCGGAACGATCGCGACGTTGTACACGAGCGCCCAGGCGAGGTTCTGCCGCACGATGCGCATGCCGCGACGCGCGGCGCGCAGCGCGAATGCGACGTCGGCGAGCCGCGACGTCAGCACGATGAAGTCCGCGCGCGCCTGCGCCAGTGTCGAACCCTGCGCGAGCGCGATCGAAACGTCGGCCTGCGCGATCACCGGCGCATCGTTCATGCCATCGCCGAGCATCGCCACCACGCGCCCCGCGCGCTGCATGCCGGCGACGAGCTGCCGCTTGCTGTCGGGCGTCTGATGCGCGTAGACGTTGCCGCCGTCGGGCGCGGCGATGCCGAGCGAACGAGCCAGGTTCGCGACCGGCTCGCGCCGGTCGCCGGAGACCAGCAACAAATCGATGCCGGCCGCGCGCACCTCGTCGACGAATGCCTTTGCGTCGGGCCGCAGCGCTTCACCGAACGCGAACAGCGCGATCGGCCCGGCCGAGTCGGCGAGCACAATGACGCTCGCCGCCTGCAGCTTTTCGCGCTCGAGCCGCTTGAGCAGCCGGGCCGCCACCGGCGCCGGCTCGGCATCGACGATCCCCAGCGCGTAATCGGCTTTGCCCAGCCGCAGCCGCACGCCGTCGACCACCGCCTCGACGCCGGCCGACGGCTCGACGCGGCCGCGCTGCAACGCCGGCAGCGCTATACCGGACGCGCGCGCCGCGCGCGTCAGCGCGCGCGCGAACGGATGCGTCGACAGCGACTCGAGCGCGGCCGCAACGGCGAGCACCTGCGCCGGAACGCCCGCGCGCAGCAACACCGTACGCAGCAGCGCCGGCTCCGCTTCGGTCAGCGTGCCGGTCTTGTCGGTGGCGATCGCGTCGATGCGTGCAAGCTGCTCGATCGCCGAGGCGCGCGCCGTCAGCACGCCGCGGCCGGCGAGCGCCGACTGCACCGCCGCCAGCGCCGCAGGCGCGGCGAGCGACAGCGCGCACGGGCAGGTCGCCACCAGCACGGCGATCGCGTTCGGCAGCGCCTGCGCGGGATCGACGACCCACCAGCCGGCCAACGTGGCCGCGGTGATCGCGAGCACGGCCCACAGAAAGATTACCGCGACGCGATTGGCGGTTTCGACGATGCGCGGCCGCTGCCGGCCCGCGTCGTCGACCAGCCGGCGCAGCGCGGCGAGCGAGGTCGCTTCGCCCGCGCGCGTGACCTCGACCACGAGCGGTTGCTCGAGGTTGACGCTGCCGGCGAGCACCGGCGCGCCGTCGCCCACTTCGAGCGGCGCGGCCTCGCCGGTCAGCCAAGCCTGCGACACCGTCGAGGTGCCGCGTGCGACGACGCCGTCTGCCGGTACCGTTTCGCCCGCGGCAACGACGACGTGGTCGCCCGGGACGAGCGCCTGCGCAGGCACGTCGTCGGCGAGCATCGAACCCGGCCAGGCGCGCAGCCGGCGCGCGCGCAGCGTCGACTGCCGGTGCGCAGCGTCGATGTGGGCGTACGCGCGCGCCAGCGCACGCGCCTGCAGCCAGCGGCTGCCCATCACGAGCGCGACGAACATCGTGATCGAGTCGAAGTAGGTCGCGCCGCTCGCCACAGCCGTCGCGTGCGCGCTCGCGGCGAACGCGGCAGCCAGCCCCAACACGACCGGCAGGTCCATGCCGATCGCGCCTGCGCGGATCTGGCTCGCCGCCGCGCGGAAAATCGGCGCGGCCGAGAACAGCAGCACCGGCACCGTCAGCACGAGCTGCGCGATGCGCAGCAGTTGCTCGATGTCGGGCGGGATGTCGCCGGGCGCGGCCACATACGCCGGTATCGCCAGCATCATCACCTGCATCATCGCGAGCCAGGCGAGCAGCACGCGCAGCAGCTCGATGCGGTGCGCACGGCGCTCGGCGCGCGCATTGCTCGAGGTCCGGTAGCCGGTCGCCTCGATCGCGCGCCGCACGGCATCCGCGGAAGTCAGTGCCGGATCGAACGCGACGTAAGCGCGCCGCGCGCCGAAGTCGACGTGCGCCGACGCCACACCGGGTTCGCGGCGCAAGCGGTGCTCGATCAGCAGCGCGCACGCGGCGCAGACCATCCCGTGCACCTCGACCTGTTCGTGCTTGTACGCGCCGCCTGCGGCAGGCGCCGGCGCGCGACGCGCCCCGCCGAGCGCAGCGTCGAGCGCGGCCAGATCGCGGCTCGACGCACGCGCGAGGTAAAGCTGCTCGGCGATGAAGGCGCAGCCCTGGCAGCAGAACGACTGGCGGGTCGCGCCGATCTGCCGCTGCACGACCTTCAGGCCGGCGAGCGGATCGCCGCAATGTTGACAGTGCGAGGGCGCGCGCGCATCGCCCGCCAGCGCGGTCGTGCTGCCCGCGCCATCGTCGGGCGTCTTCGGCTTACGCGGCGACGGCCCCTGCGTCATCGTCAGGCGAGCGACAAAAGAAAGGCGGCTGCCGCAATAAACACCGTGCGCGCCGCGCGTCGTTCACACGCCCCGCGCACGGCGCCCCTCCCATGCGACGCCGCCCGAAAAGCACCCGTGCGCAGGTTACGGAGCACCATGCCTCGGCCTTTGACGCACGTCAATCGCCGTCGGACGGGTGGCGTCGCGGCGCCGCAGGAGCGCGTTTCGTCCATATGCGTGCTCACGCGAAGTCCGGACCGATCAGATCGATCCGGTCGGTGCAGAACGCGTCCACACCCCAGTCGGAGAGCTCCCGCGCGCGCGCCGGATCGTCGACCGTGTAGCAGAACAGCCAGTAGCCCGCATCCTTCACCGCGCGCGCAACGGCGCGCGTCAGGTGCCGGTGGTTGGTGTGCAGCGCCACACACGCCAGCGCATCGAGCCGCGCGGCCCAGTCCTGCGGAACACGGCTCGTGACCCATCCGCGCGGCAAATCCGGCGCCGCGGTGCGGGCGGCATCGAGCGCCTCGGCGGAAAACGAGCTGAGCAGTGGCGCACGCGGGTCGATCCGTTCGGCATGGTCGCCACCCGGCCGCACGCAGTCGGCGTAAAGCTCGCGCGCGGCGCGTGCCACCACCTCGCCGGTGCGCCGCGCGTCGCTGCCGTTCACCTTGATCTCGATGTCGATCCACACGCCATGCGCGCGGCAATGGCGAATCGCATCCGCCAGCGCCGGCACCGGCTCGCCGCGGAAGCGCGCCGCGAACCAGCCGCCGGCGTCCAGCCGCTGCAGTTGCGCCGCCGTCAGCGCACCGACCGGCCCCGTACCGTCGGTCGTTCGGTCGACCGTCGCATCGTGCATCAACACCGGCACCCCGTCGCGCGCCAGCGTCGCGTCGATCTCGATCGCCGAAAAACCGTGAGCGCGGCCGACCTCGATCGCCGCGAGGGTGTTCTCCGGCGCCAAGACACCCCCGCCGCGATGCGCGACGACGCGGGGAAAAGGCCAGGGGCGAAAGTGCGACATCGGTGCAGCGTCGGGGCGCCGGCCGGCAGCCGGCGAAGCGCGCGAGCCGCAATGCTATCGAGCATTACGAATCTTCGCGACACGACCGACCGCCTGGCGCTCGCATCCGTCACCCTTCGTCATTCCGAGCCGCAACGCCGCAATTGTCATTCCGAGCCGCAGGCGAGGAATCTCCACCGCTTGCAACGCCGAGATCCCTCGCGTTCGCTCGGGATGACAAGGCTCCACCCCGGCCTGGCTTCGTCATTCGGAACCGCAACGCCGCAATTGTCATTCCGAGCCGCAATGCCGCTCTTGTCATTCCGAGCCGCAGGCGAGGAATCTCCGCCGCACGCAATGCCGAGATCCCTCGCGTTCGCTCGGGATGACAAGCGAGCGTCATTCCATCCCGGCCTCGCTTCGTCATTCCGAATCGCGACGCCGCCCTTGTCATTCCGAGCCGCAGGCGAGGAATCTCCACCGCTCGCATTGCCGAGATCCCTCGCGTCCGCTCGGGACGACAATGGGGAGTCATTCCAAGCCCAAGGCGAGGAATCTCCGCTGCGCGCAACGCCGCGATCCCTCGCACTGCTCGGGATGACGGAACCGGTGCCCAAACGGGCGACGCGAGCTTGCGGGGTTCGCGGTGTCACGCGCGTGCGCAACGCTCAATCACTGCTGGCGCCCGAATCCCTTTTCTTGCGTACGTACACGATCTTCCCGACGCGGGCGACGACCAGCCCTTCCGCGTCGGCCACGTCGACGCTGAAACAGTGCAGGTGTTTGTCGCCCCCTTCGGTCATCCGCACGATCGTGTCGAGATCTTCCTGCGTCAGCCGGAACACCGCGCGCACGCGCGAGCGGCCCGGCGCGACGAAATCGATCGACGCGGCCTTGTCCCATACGAGGTACTTCGACGGCAGGTTGTGCAGCACCATCAGCGTGAAGAACGGATCGGTCATCGCGTACAGCGAGCCGCCGAAATGCGTTCCGAAGTAGTTGCGGTTGTATGGCCGCAGCGGCATCTCGACGACGATCTCGCGAAAATCCGCAGCGATGCGCGCGACACGAACGCCGGCGCCGACAAACGGCGGCCACAGGTTCATGCCGAGCTTCAACAACCACGCGGGCATCTTGCGTGCCATGCGCGAAGTCTAGCGAGGCGGACTTGTTATCCTGCGTGGCCATGAATGCGGCCACGACTGCCCGCTCGCTCGGCCATCTGCGCGTGCTCGACCTCACGCGCGTGCTTGCCGGTCCGTGGTGCACGCAACTGCTCGCCGACCTCGGCGCCGACGTGATCAAGATCGAACGGCCCAGCAGCGGCGACGACACGCGCGGCTGGGGCCCGCCTTATCTGAAGGACGCGCAAGGGCGCGACACGACCGAAGCCGCGTACTACCTCGCGGCCAACCGCGGCAAGCGCTCGGTGACGATCGACATCTCCAAACCCGAAGGCCAGCGGCTCGTGCGCGAGCTCGCGAAGAAGTCTGACATCGTCGTCGAGAACTACCGGGTCGACCAGCTCGCCAGGTACGGCCTGGACTACGCGTCGCTCGCCGCCGTGAATCCGAAGCTCATCTATTGCTCGATCACCGGCTTCGGCCAGACCGGGCCGTACCGCGAGCGCGCCGGCTACGACTTCATCATCCAGGGCATGGGCGGGTTCATGTCGATCACCGGCGAGCGCGACGATCTGCCGGGCGGCGGCCCGCAGAAGGCCGGCGTGGCCGTGAGCGATCTGATGACGGGCATGTATTCGGCCGTGGCGATCCTGGCCGCCCTCGCGCACCGCGACGTGACCGGCCGCGGCCAGTACCTCGACCTGGCGCTGTTCGACGTGATGGTCGCGATGCTCGCCAACATGAACATGAACTATCTGGTGACGGGCCAGCCGCCCGGCCGCGCCGGCAACGCGCATCAGAACATCGTGCCGTACCAGGTCTTCGCCGCCGCCGACGGCCACGTGATCATCGCGGTCGGCAACGACGGCCAGTACGCGAAGTTCTGCGAGGTCGCGGGCTGTCCGGAACTCGCGACCGATCCGCGCTTCGCGAAGAACGCCGACCGCGTGCGCAACCGCGCCCTGCTCGTTCCGATGCTGGAGAGAATCGTCCGCGCGCGGCCGGTTGCGTTCTGGACCGAGCAGCTCGAAGCGGCCGGCGTGCCCTGCGGCCCGATCAATTCGATTGCGCAGGCGCTCGCGGACCCGCAGATCGTTTCGCGCGGGCTGCGCATCGACCTGCCGCATCCGCTGGCCGGCCACGTACCGCTGGTCGGCAATCCGATCAGGATGTCGGCAACACCCCCCGCGTACGACCGCCCGCCGCCGCTGCTGGGCGAGCACACCGACGAGGTGCTCCGCGAACTGGTCGGCTGCTCGGCGCAGGAAATCCGGGCGCTTCGCGAAGCCGGAACGATCTGATCAGGGCGGGCGCGCGGGCGCCGGCTGGCGCTTTCCTCAAGTCGCCCAAACGGCTGCACCGCGACGGGTCGGCCCGATGACGCCTGGGCCTCTGTGACCCGCCCAGCCCAACTTCTTGGGACGTTATGAACAAATTCGTTGACTTGAGGAATTATTTGGGATAATTTGCCCAAATCATGAACATCGCCCTCACAAAGCTCAACCAGACGCTGACCTCGTCGGTGCTGCGCATCCTGCGTGCGCTGGCACGCGTACTCCTGCGACATGGCCTGCCGTTTCCGATGCTCGAGGATCTCGCGAAGCGGGCGTACGTGGACGTGGCGCTGAACGAATTCGGCATTCCCGGGCGCAAGCCGTCGATCTCGCGAGTGGCGCTGCTGACCGGACTGACCCGCAAGGAAGTGCAGCGACTCGCCGAGACGGGCGGCGACACGATCGACGCCGAAGCGATCGAACGGCACAACCGCGCCGCGCGGGTCGTCGCCGGCTGGGTGCGCGACGCGGACTTCCGCGGCGCCGACGGCGAACCGGCCCCGCTCGCGCTGGACGAGGGTACGGCGAGCTTCGCGCAGCTCGTGCGCCGCTACGGAGGCGACGTGCCTGCACGCGCGATGCTGGACGAACTGCTGCGCGTCGGCACCGTCGAGCGGCAGCCCGACGGACGCATCCGCCTCCTGACCCGCGTGTACATCCCGCGTGCCAGCGACCTGGGCAAGCTGACGATCTTCGGCAGCAACGTCTCGTACCTGATCGACACGATCGACCACAATCTGCAGGGCAAGCAGCCGCCACGGTTCCAGCGCACGGTCGTGTACGACAATCTGCCGGAGGAGGCGATCGCCGATTTCCGCGCGCTGTCGGCCCGCCACGCGCAAGAGTTGATCGAGCTGCTCGACACCTGGCTGGCGCGTCACGACCGCGACGCCAACCCGCTCGTGCGCGGCACCGGCCGCGTCCGCGCCGGCATGGGCATCTTCTACTTCGAGGACAACCTCGGCCAATCAGAGGGGACAGGAAGATGAAAACGACACGCGCTCGCTTGCTGCTCGCGTCGATCGCCGGCGCCGTCGCGCTGTCGGCCTGCGGCGGCGGTACCGAAGGCACGGGCGGGGTGCCGCCGCCGGCCGCGCCCAGCTATTCGACCGGCGTGATGACCGTCGGCAGCGTCATCGTCAACGGCGTGAGCTACGACGACACCAATGCCACGGTGATCATCGACGACAACTTCGCGACGCGCTCGCAACTGCGCGACGGCATGGTCGTCAAGGTGCGCGGGCGCATCAACGACGACGGCGCGACCGGCACGGCCGAGCGCATCGAGGTCGAGAACGAGCTGCGCGGCACGGTGACGGCGATCGACACGTCCGCCAATCCGCCGACCTTCACGGTCGGCGGTGTGCTCGTGCGCACCGACGACACCACCGTGTTCGCCAACGGCGTCACGATCAATGCGCTGCTTAACGCGAAGGTCGAAGTGCACGGCCTGCGCGACGCCGCCGGCGTGCTGCGCGCCACGCGCGTCGAGGTGCAGACCGGCACGGGCCTCGCCGACGAGTTCAAGGGAGCGATCAGCACCGCGTTCAACGGCACGAGCTTCGCCATCGGCCAGGTGGTGGTCACTCCCGGCAGCGGGGCCACGTACACGCCCTCGGGCTGCGGACCGACGGCGCTGACGGTTGGCCGCGTCGTCGAGGTGCACGGCAGTTTCACCGGCACCCACCAGTTCTCGGCGACGCGGATCGACTGCGAGGACCTCGAAGATGACGCCAACGGCCTGCGGCCGCCGCCCGGCGCGCGCACCGAGTTCGAGGGATTCGTCGCCAACCTCGGCGCAACGAGCTTCACGCTGAACGGCATCACGGTGAATTTCGATGCCACGACGCAGTTCCGCAACGGCTTGCGCGAGGATCTCGCCAACGGCGCGCGCGTCGAGGTCGACGGCACGCTCAACGGCACGACGCTCACCGCGCGCGAGATCTCGTTCAAGAGCGACCGCATCATCCTGCAGGGTCAGGCGAGCGGCGTCACGGCGACGCAGTTCGTCGTCCTGGGCCAGACCATCCAGCGCAACGACCTGACCGAGATCACGGTGGGCGGCGGGCTCGCCGACGGCGTTCGGGTTCAGGTGCGGGCACGCTTTGCGAACAACGGTTCGCTCGTTGCGGAGGAAGTGCGCGATCCGAGCGGTGGCAACGCCAACCGCGAGATCGTTCAGGCACGCGTGACCGCGAAGTCCGCGGACACGATCACGCTGCTCGGCAACACCTACACGCTGCTGGAAGGCGCCAACCGCTACCAGCGGCCCGACGGCACGTTCTTCGCTTCGCGCGCCGACTTCCTGGCCGCGATCACCGCCGCACCGTCCGGCGGCACCCTCGTGAAGGTGCGGGGCACGCCGCTGTCGGCCGGCGTCGAGGAGGGGGAGATTGAACGATGACGACCCGCGCACCGTTCGACACCACTTGAGCGGGCGGGCCCTGCGCCCGTTCTCGGCGCGGCGGCAACGCCGCTGCCCGTCCCATGACCGGTCGTTCACACAGCGCGCCCACCGCGCGCGAGGAGGCCATCATGCGCCCGCAATCGATCAAGTCCTTTAAGTCCACGTTCTTCGTCCTCGCCGCATTGGCGCTCGCCGCCTGTGGCGGTGGCGGCGGCGACAGCCCGGCGCAAGGTGGCGGCAACAGCCCGCCGCCGTCCGGGCCGCCGGTGCAGCCCACGGCAGTGAGCGCGTTCGGCGCCATCACCAAGTCGTCTGGCACCGTGACCGTCAACGGCGTGGCCTTCTCCACCGCCGGCAGCACCGTCGTTCGCATCGACGACGACCCGAAGGGCGCCGACGACCTGCGCGACGGCATGGTCGTCAAACTGCGCGGCAGCGACGACGGCACCAACCGCCGCGCCGAGCGCATCGAAGTCGAAAACGAGGTGCGCGGCACCGTGACCGCGGTCGACGCCGCCGCCGACCCGCAGCGTTTCGACATCGGCGCCTTGCGCGTATACGTCGACAGCGCAACGGTCTACGACAACCTGTCGCCGCGCGCTTTCGCAGGGATCGCCGTCGGCGCGTACGTCGAAGTCCACGGCCTGCGCGACGCCGCCGGCAACCTGCGCGCCACGCGCGTCGAAGGCCAGGTGCGCAATGCCGCCAATCCGATCGACGAGCTGAAAGGAACGGTCGCCGCGCTCGACACCAACGCCAACACGTTTGCGCTCGGCGCCGTGACCGTCAACTACGGCAACGCGACCTTCAGCCCGGCTGGCACGAGCGAAGCCACGCTCCGCGATGGCATCGTCGTCGAGGTGCACGGCGCCTTCAACGCGGCCGGCACGGTGTTCACCGCCACGCGCGTGGACATCGAGGACCTCGAGGACGACGACGTCAAGCCGCGCGCCGGCGATCGCACCAGGATCGAAGGTTTCGTCACCGGACTCGACACCGCGGCGAGGACGTTCACCGTCAACGGCCAGCGCGTCAGCTACGGACCGTCCACGCAGTTCCGCAACGGCACTGTCGCCGATCTGGCCAACGACCGGCGCGTCGAAGTCGACGGGACGCTGTCGGGAACCACACTCGTCGCGCGCGAAGTGTCGTTCAAGCAGGCGCGTGTGCTGCTCTCGACGCAGGCGAGCGCGGTGGACGTGGCCAACCGGCGCCTGACGATGTTCGGCCGGACCGTGCGGATCAACGACCTCACCGATGTGCGCACGCCGCTGGCCTCGATCGTGCCGAATTCGACCCGCGTCGAAGTGCGCGCCTTCCTCGACAGCGCGGGCGACATCGTCGCCGAGCGGATCGAGGCGTCCAACAGCGGCGGTCCGCGCGACATCGTGCAGGCGGTCGTCAGCGCCAAGGACCCCGCCGCGCGCACGGTGACGCTGCTCGGCGTGACCGCCTTCCTCAACGCCGCGCGGCAATTCAGCGACGCGAACGATGCGCCGATCAGCGAGGCGCAGTTCCTCGCGGCGATCACCGTGGCTCAGACGGTCGTCAAGGTCAAAGGCGCGTCGTTCAACGTGACTTCGCTCGGCGCCGAGGAAGCCGAGATCGAGAACTGAGGCGCCGACCGGTTTCGTCGCGTGCAAGTGCGCTCCGGATCGCGTTCCGCGTGCGCCGCCCAGGTCCGGGGCGGATCGCGTGGACAAGTGACACCCGAAAGCGAAATTTCGGGGCAGGCTTGCATCGGCGCAGCCCTCGTGATGAGAAGCGGCCGCCGCTGGAACCGCTTGGCGGCGTGCCGCAGCGGGTCGCGCGGCTGGGGGGTTCATGGCCTCCCCGCGGCGGCGCAAGCGGCAACGCAGCGTACGTGCAGCGCCAACCACCTGCGCCGGCACCGCCATCGCAGCGGAGGAGGTAGTAGGCCATAAGAGCAGATCGATGGCGCAGGTCACCGCGCAGGAGACCGGCTTGCGGAAGGCGCCGGCGACCGCGCGGTCCGCATCACGCCGGCAACCGCGCGGCAGCGTCGCGCAGGAAGCCCGTGATGGCCGCCCGCGAGGGCGGTTTTTTTTTGGCTTCGCTATCCTCGCGCATCGCAGTCGACGCGTTTTTCGGGGCAGTCAGCGATCCGTATGGCGCAGCAAACGGTCCACTTCCGCATCGAAGGGCGGGTGCAGGGTGTCGGGTTCCGCGACAGCTTGTGCGACGTCGCACGGCGCTTGCGCGTCGACGGCTGGGTGCGCAACCGCAGCGACGGTTCGATCGAAGCGGTCGCGCGCGGCACGCCGGCGGCATGCGAATCCCTGCTCGCCTGGGCGCGCCGCGGTCCGCCCGCAGCGCGTGTGGATCGCATCGACACGCGTCCCGCTGCGGCGGAAGAAGAAGCGCTCATCACGACCGGCTTTCACCGCCTGCCGACGCTCTGAGCCGCGCGCACGGGGGCCGCGCCCGCGGCCCGCGCCGCGCGCGGTCGCGCGTTTTCCGGTGAATTGAGAGTGACGCAAGCGCGTGACACCGCGACCCCGCAAGTTCGCGTCGCCCGCGTGGACACCGGGTACGTCATCCCGAGCAACGCGAGGGATCTCGGCGTTGCGCGCGGCGGAGGTTCCTCGCCTGGGGCTTGGAATGACTCCCCATCGTCATCCCGAGCGAACGCGAGGTATCTCCGCGTTGCGAGGCGGCGGAGATTCCTCGCCTGCGGCTCGGAATGACAATAGGGGGCTGCGGCTCGGAAT
>CAZIJU010000097.1:0-14959 GCA_964539745.1 uncultured Burkholderiaceae bacterium
GCAGCGAGGGATGGGCCTCAGGCCCACAAGCACGGGCGCGAAGATGCCGAAAACGCAGCGAAGCGGAGTTTCGAGGAACGGCCAAGGCGGCCGCCCGGGCGCGCGCAGGCCGGGATGACCCAGCGACGGGATGCTGTCTGCACAACGAGACACCCGCCGTAGGCACTGGCCGGCCTAATGGCAAATCTGGGTTCAATACGGCGCCGGCCAGCCGAACCGCGCGCAGATCGCCTCGAACCGCGCGCGCAGCCGCACTTCGTCGTCAGCGCCGAGGTTCATCACCGCGTAGCGGTGGCTGCCGAGCCATTTGTATTCGCGTGCCAGCGCCGCACCTCGCTTGGCGTACAGCATCAGTCGCGCGTCGGGGTGTTGGCGCGCAAGCCAGTCGAGGTCCGCGCGCGTCGGTAGCCGGTCCGCGCTCGTGCCGTCGAACTTGCGCCAGACGAAGCTCGCCGCCGCACCCGCTGCGGGCGCAAGCCGCTCGACCGTTTCGGGGTCGCGGCCGCGCGCCAGCGCCACGAGCATGCGGTAGACGTCTCGGCCGTCGACCCAGCGGTACAGATCCGCGAGCTGTGACGCGAGCCGCGGATTGACCTCGATGAACTGCACGCGCCCGTCGCGCCGCACGAAGAATTCGACATTGAAGAAGCCGTGCGCGAAGCCGAGCTCGGCGAGCAGCAGCCGCGTGAGCCGCTCGATGCGCGCGCGCACGTCCGCGGCGATGCGAGACGGGTAGGCGAAGCGCAGGAAGTGCTGCGCGCCGTTGGCTTCATTCGGATACGTCAGCGCGTCGGTCATGCCGACGATGCGCAAGTCGCCGCGGAACACGTAGCCGTCGACGTTGACCTGGTGTCCGGCGATCGGGGTTTCGAGCAGCATGCCCGCGGGGTCGGCGAGTCCGGGTGCCACCTGCGCGGCGACCTGCGCGTACGGCCGCACGAGCCTGCGGATGATGCGGCGCTCGAACGGACCGAAGCGTAGATGGCGCGCGAGCGCCTGCGCCGAGTCCACGCGCCGCGCCAGCACGGAAAAGGTTGCCTTGATCGGCTTGACGAACAGCGGCCACGAGAGGTCGCTCGCGGCCACCGCGGCCTGCAGCGCACGCGCGTCGTGCGCGCGCGGATCGTCCAGTGCGAGGCCGAGCGGCGCGAAGCGCGGCACCGCGTCGGCGGCGACGCGCCGCTGCGCTTCGCGGCAGGCGAGCTTGTGGTGCGCGAGCGCGACCGCGCGCGGGTCGTTGCCCGGCAGACCGAGCCGCTGCGCGATCACTGCGGCGAGCAGCGCGCCGAACTGTTCGTTGTTCGACAGCACCGCGTCGACGCGGCCGGCGTACTTCGCGCAGACGCGATCGACGAAGCGCCAGGCGTTGAACGCGAGCAGCCGCGCGTTGCCGGGAAAGCGGAACAGGTCGAAGCCCTCGAACGCCAATTCCACTTCGCCCGCCGCGAGCTGCGGCGCGAAGTTGCCGTGGTCCCACTCCTTGCCGAACACGACGAGCACGCGCGCCGGCCGCGCGGGGCGGGCGGCGGTGGCGCGGCGCGCCGCCGCGACGGCGGCTGCCTTGGCGAGCGGACGCAGCGTGTCGGTCATCGGCGGCGCATTGCGGGGAAACGTCGGGTCGGTGACGGGCGGCGGTTCTTACGCGCCTGGCCTTACTTCAGTGCGCCGAAAGCCTTCTTCGCGATCGCCGCCGCAGCGCTCGCCGGATCCTGGCGGATCTTCTTTTCTTCTTCGCCGATGATCAAGTACAGGCCGTCGAGCGCCTTGACGGTGACGTGCCGCTCGATGCGCGCCTGATCCGGCTTGACCAGCCCGAGCTTCTCGCCCTGTCCGGCGAGCGCGTTGTACTGCCGCGCCAGGCCGATGCGGTCGGTCACCTTCGTCACGATCGGCAAAAAGCGTGTGGTCAGCGGCGCGCGCGTCTTTTCGGCGAAGAACCTGGTCACCGAGTCGTCGCCGCCGGTCAGGATCGATTTGGCGTCCCGCACGCTCATGGTACGGACGGCGTCGACGAGCAGATTTCGCGCTTCGGGCACGGCGCCTTCGGCCGCGCGATTGACGGCGAGTTTCAGTTCTTCCACGTCGCGGCCGCGGCCGATGAGTTTCAGCGCCGTCTCGCCGCGCTGCAGCCACTCGGGCAGGGCAATGCGCACGCGATCGTTGCCCCAGAAGCCGTCGGTCTTGCCGAGCAGTTGCACGGCGACGTTGGCGCCCTGCTCGAGCGCGGCTTTGAGGCCGGCCGCGGCGTCGCGGTTGCTCAGATCGGCAAGCGAAAGCGCGCGGGCGTCGCGTGCGGCAAGCGGAAGCGCCGCGAGCGCGGTCCATGCGGCAAGCTGTGCGAGCGCCTGACGGCGGTCCGTGTCGGTGTCGTTCATCGGGGATCTCCGGTAGTTCGGCGCGGATCGGTGAAAAACCTCACGCGCCGGCGCGGCGCGACCGCGATCGCGGTGGTTGCACTACACCGCAGGCGAATCAACTGGACGATCATGGCAGAACGCACACAGCGACAACATGCGCAGGCACAAGATTGTTCCAACGCGCGGTCGGCGCGCCATCTCGCGTTCGTGCTCGGCGCCGGCGCGTTCGTGCCGGTCGCCGCGCTGGCAGCGCTGCCGTTTCTCGCGAACCGGCCGAAGCCCGCGCCGCAGGTCCAACTGACCAACATCGCGGGCGAGGCGAAGTCGCTCGCCGAGCTGCACGGCCAACCGGTGCTGGCGAGCTTCTGGTCGACAGCCTGCGCGCCGTGTGTGGCCGAGATGCTGGCGCTTGTCGCGCTGTATCGCCGGCACGCGGAACGCGGACTGATGACCTTCGCGGTGGCGATGCGCGACGACCGGCCCGACATGGTGCTCGACTTCGCGCGCACGCGGGGGCTGCCGTTCGACGTCGTGCTCGACTTCAAGGACGAAATCGCTCGCGACTTCGGCGACCCTCGCGTCACGCCGGCCAGGTACCCGATCGACGCGCAAGGCCGGATCGTACGCGTGTACGTCGGCCGCACCGACTTCGACGATCTCGAGCGGCGCACCGCGGCCGAGCTGGCGGGCTGACCGCCCGCCTTGCGCGAAGCAGGCAGCGCGACTTCGGCGGCAGGTCGTAAGACGCAGGGCGGAGAGTTCCCCTTCGCGTCGCCTTTTTTCAACCGGTGACGGACGCAGATTACCCCTGCTTCCCGCTTTCGAAGGAGGAAAGCAGGCGGGTGCTTAACGCGTGAGGCGCCGCACGATCACCGCGACGATGGCGGGCGCAAGCGCCCACAGCGCGGCCAGACCCGCCGACGTCGCGGTCGATGCGTTCTCGCCCCGATCGAACTGGAAAAACAGCAGCGCCAGCGCGAGCGTGGCGACGGCCACCGCGGCCGCGCCGCCCCGGCGCGCGAGCAACCACGGATAGACGAAGATGCCGAGGCCGATCAGCGCGACGATCGTGATCGTGCCGGCGAGCGCGTTTGGAACGTCGATCATCGGCCGCGTCTGGCGGGGGAACGCGAAACCGTCAAGCGTAGCCGGCCGCGTGCGCCTGCGCATCGGCGTGGTACGAACTTCGCACCAGCGCGCCGCACGCCGCGTGCGAGAAGCCCATTGCGCGCGCTTCGCGCTCGAACATCGCGAAGGTGTCCGGATGGACGTAGCGGCGCACCGGCAGATGGTGGTTGGTCGGCGCCAGATACTGGCCGATCGTCAGCATGTCGACCTCGTGCGCGCGCAGGTCGCGCATCACCTGCAGGATCTCGTCGTCGGTTTCGCCGAGCCCGACCATCAGCCCGCTCTTGGTCGGCACGGTGAGCCCGCGTGCGACCATGCGGCGCTTGAACTCGCGCAGCAGCGCGAGCGAGTGCACGTAATCGCCGCCGGGCCGTGCTTCGCGGTACAGCCGCGGCACGGTTTCGAGGTTGTGGTTCATCACGTCGGGCGGCGCAGCTTCGAGGATGTCGAGCGCGCGGTCCAGGCGCCCGCGGAAGTCGGGCACCAGCACCTCGATCTTCGTCGACGGCGACAACTCGCGCACGGCGCGGATGCAGTCGACGAAGTGTTGCGCGCCGCCGTCCTTCAGGTCGTCGCGGTCGACCGAGGTGATGACGACGTAGGCGAGCTTCAGCGCGGCGATCGTCTTCGCCAGATTGAGCGGCTCGTCGGCGTCGAGCGGGTCGGGGCGGCCGTGGCCGACATCGCAGAACGGGCAGCGGCGCGTGCACTTGTCGCCCATGATCATGAAGGTCGCCGTGCCCTTGCCGAAGCACTCGCCGATGTTCGGGCAGGTGGCCTCTTCGCAGACGGTGTGCAGGCGATGCTCGCGCAGGATGTTCTTGATTTCGTAGAAGCGCGTCGTCGGCGAGCCGGCGCGCACGCGCAGCCAATCGGGCTTGCGCAGCGGCGCGGTCTCGGTCGCGACCTTGATCGGGAATTTCTTGAACACCGGCGCGGTCTTCGCCTCCCCTTTTTTCTTTGCGTACGGATTGGCGCCGGGGGTCGGCGTGCGGATGACTTCGGAACTCATGGGCTCAGGTGGTCGACAAGCCGCGCCGCGAGGCGGCGGGCGGCTTCGTGCCAAGTCGTCTGGACGCGCAGTGTAGCCAAGTCGACCGTCGCCAAAGACGGATAGCCGCACGGGTCGATCAGCGCGAACGGCGAAAGATCCATCGCGACGTTGAAAGCCACGCCGTGATAGCTGCGTCCGTTCGCCACCTTGATTCCCAGCGCCGCGATCTTCGCCACTCCCGAAAAATCGGGGTCAGACACCATTTTTCCGCCGTCGGCGCGGGCACCCGCTGCGGGGCTCGTTTCGAAGGGCACGTAGACGCCCGGCGCGCCTTTGACGCGCCTGCCTTCGACGCCATACCCATCGAGCGTCTGGATCACGCTCTGCTCGATGCGATACACGAGTTCCTTGACGAAGATGCCGAGCCGGCGCAGATCGATCAACGTGTAGATCACGACCTGCCCCGGGCCGTGGTAGGTGATCTGCCCGCCGCGATCGGTCGCGACGACGGGGATATCCGTTGGCGCGAGCAGGTGTTCGCGTTTGCCTGCCTGACCGAGCGTGAACACCGGCGGATGCTCGACGATCCACAGCTCGTCGGGCGTGTGGGCGCCGCGCCGTGCGGTGAACTCGCGCATTGCCTGCCAGGTCGGCGCGTACTCGGCGCGGCCGAGTGTGCGCACGACCAGCGGCGGCGCGAGCACGGCAGGCATTGCAGCGCGTTTTTACAGCACGACCTTGACCAGCGGATGGCTGGTCAGCGCGCGGTACAGGTTGTCGAGCTGCTCGCGCGAGGTCGCGTGCACGGTCACCGTCAGCGACAGGTAGTTGCCGTGCTTCGACGCGCGCATCTCGAGTGTGGCGGGGTCGAAGTCCGGTGCGTGCTCGATGACGACGGCGACGATCGCCTGCGCGAATTCGTCGACGCGCCGCCCCATCACCTTGATGGGGAAGTCGGTCGGAAATTGCAGCGGCGAAGCGCCGTCGAGCGTGATGGGCGCGATCATGCGGCCAATTTGAGGGCGGGCAGCAGCGATTTCCAGCGCAGCGCCTCCTCGCGTTTGGCCTGCTGGAACCAGCCGTGCATGCTGCGGAACAGCGGGCCGGGAACGCCGGAGCCGACCGGCTCGCCGTCGAGTCGCGTCACCGGCACGATCTCGCGGCCCGACGAAGTGAGCCACAGCTCGTCGGCCGTGCGCACCTCCGATTCGTCGACCGGCCGAACGTCGACCTCGATGCCGCGCGCGTGCGCGATGTCCAGCACGGCGTCGTAGGTGATGCCCGGCAGAATGAGGTTCGACTTCGCCGGCGCGAGCACGGTGCCGCGGCGGATGACGAACACGTTGGCGCTCGACGCTTCGGTCAGCAGGCCGTCGCGAAACAGCACCGTTTCGAACGCGCCGTGATCGACCGCATGCTGCTTCATCAGCACGTTTGCCGCGAGCGAGATGCTCTTCACGTCGCAATGCAGCCAACGTTCGTCGGCGTGCGTGACGCAAGCCACACCTCGCTCGAGGTTCTCTGCCGGAATCGGCGCCCATGGCGAGCTCGTCGCGAACACCGTGGGCGCCACGCCCTGCGGGAACGCGTGATCGCGCTTGGCCGCGCCGCGCGTGACTTGCAGGTAGACGGTCTGCCGCGGCCACGGGTGCCGCTCGATCAGCGCGGCGAGCAGGCCGAGCCAGTCGTCGATCGGCAGCGGATTGGTGATGCGCATCGCGGCGAGGCTACGTTCCAGCCGGGCGAAGTGTTCGCGTGCGCGGAACGGCGCGCGCAGCCCCGGCTCGACCGTGTCGACCGGGATCACTTCGTAGACGCCGTCGCCGAAAATGAAGCCGCGGTCGAGCACCGAGATCCTGGCGCTGGCAAGCGGCTGCCACTGGCCGTTGAGGTAACAGGTCGCGTCGAACCAGTCCATGCTGCGCGGCGCCGTCGCGGCGCGTTCGGGTGGGAAAACCGAATCGTACCCGCGCCGGGGTCAACGGCCGCGCAGCGCGCGCAGGAACTCGCCGACCGCCGCTTGGCCGAGCAGGCCCGCGACGACGCGCTCGGCTTCCTTGATGCGCTCGCGCAGCTCGTCGGCCGTGCGCGCCTGCTCGATTCGCATCGCGATGATCTCGGCGTCCGGGCCGAGCCGGTCGGTCAACGCGCGCACCGCGCGGCGCTTGGCTTCGTCGAGCGTCAGCAGCGTGCGCTCTTCGCTCGGTTCGGTACCGAGCGAATGCACCTCGATGCCGGCCACCGTCGGCGCGTCGAGCGATCGCGGCGTCGCCGTCGTCGAGTCCTGCATGCGCTGGATGAAGCCCTGCGTTTCCAGCGTGGCGATCAGACCGTCGATTTCGCCCGGTCGCGCCAGCGGCGCGAGCTCGGCCACGCTGCGCTTGCCGTCGACCATGATCAGGATGCGGCGCGCCGCGAGCGACAGCGTCCCGCCACGGGCTGCGACCTCCGCCACACCCTTTGCGGTCTTGGTGTAAACGAGCCTGTCGTCCATCCGCGCGTGCCGAAAGACCCGGGGCCGGCAGTATTGCCCATCGCGCCGCGCACCGATTGTGTCGGTTGCAGCCGAGTCACCGGCCTATTATCGGCTTTGGGAAGGCGCCTCGGCCGCGCGTGCCGCGAGCACGTGATCGATCACGAGCTGTTTCAGCGTGCCGAGCCGCTTGTGAAAGAAGTGGTCCGCGCCGGGCAGGACGACGATCGGAAGTTCCTGTGGGCGCGCCCAGTCGAGCACGTCGGCCAGTGGAATCGTCTCGTCGAGTTCGCCGTGGATGACCAGCGTACCGGTCCGAACGGCAGGCATCGGCCACTTTCCCGCTGCGGCACCGACAAGCACCAGATGTTTTACCGGACGATGCCGTGCGGCCAGAGCACGCGCGCTGCACGCAGCGACAAAGCTGCCGAAGGAGAATCCGGCCAGCGCGCAGGCGGCAGCGACCGCGTGCGGCGCATCGGACAGCCATTGCGGAAGCGTGGCGATCACGTGCAGGAAGTCGTCGGTTTCGCCGCGGCCTTCGTCGTGGGTGCCTTCGGTGGCGCCGACACCGCGAAAGTTCGGCCGCACCGCGAGCCAGCCGACCGCGACGAACGCGCGTGCGAGCGTGGCGGCCACCTTGTTGTCGAGCGTGCCGCCGTACAGCGGATGCGGATGGCCAATGAACGCCACACCCGCGAGCGACTCGCGTCTGTCGGGCCAGTCGAGCGCGACTTCGATGCGTCCGATCGGTCCCGGGATCGTTCGGCGTTCGTGCATGCGTTCTGGCGGCGGACGGCCGATTGCGGATCGCGCGAAGCGCTGCGGCGGCGGTCCGCGGGCTAGATCTTCAGGCGCTCCACCGCCACGCCGCGCACCAGGTGCGAGTCGATGATCTCGTCGAGGTCGTGCTCGTCGACGTAGGTGTACCAGACACCTTCGGGATAGACGACCACGCACGGGCCCTCGTTGCAGCGGTCGAGGCAGCCCGCCTTGTTCACGCGCACCTTGCCCTTGCCGTCGAGCCCGAGCTTCTTCACGCGGTCTTTGGCGTACGCCTGCAGTCTTTCCGCGTCGTGGCCGGCGCAGCACGCGCGCCCGTCGTCGCGCCGGTTCAGACAGAAGAAGACGTGACGCTCGTAGTACCCCATGGACGACTCGCGGACGAAAACGGCAGTTTACCCAGTCGCGCGGCCCGACGCGGCCGCATCAGAGCGCGCTGTCGCCAGCGCGTCGGAACGTCCGGTCGATCAGCCAGACGAGCAAGGCGTACGGCCACAGCGTGGCGATCCAGCGGGCGGCGGCGCTGAAATGCTCGAGCCGCCCCGGCCGCCAGCCCTGCAGCCAGTGGGCGTGGTACGGGTTGTCGGGAACGACGTTCACCGCCACGAGCGCAACCATGACGGCGAGCGCCGCGAGCCGCAGCAGAGCCCGCGGTGGCCCAGCCGACGCGACCACGAGCGCGAGCACGCCGATCGCGAGTCCGCCGACCGCGCCGGGTGTGACCCAAGCGAACGCGCGCTCGGGGCCGAACTGCACCGCGTACGCCAGCGCGCGGGCCGCCAGCGCGGCGATCACCAGCGCAAGGGCGAGCGCGGCACGTGGCGCGCGTGGCGCCGCGACCGCCGCGAGCGTGAGCCCGGCGGCGAGTACGGCCGATGCCGTGACGATGGCTTCGGCCATCACGAATTCGGCGGGTCCGAATCCGCTGCGGCCGAGCTGCGGTGCGGCGAACCCGAAGAACCGCGCGACGGCGTCGAGCGTCGGTTGCACTTCGCCGAGGCCGAACAGCATCGGACCGGCGTGGATCTGCGCAAGCGGCCAGAAGGCGAGCAGCAGCAGCGCGGTCGTCGCGTCGCGCGCAAACCATTGCGCGCGCAGCCGTGCGAGCCGCCCGCGGTCGATCAGCGCCTCGGTAAACGGCGCGGCGGCGGCCGCGCCCAGCAGCGCGCCGGCGGCGTTGGCGGCGAAGTCGACGTTCGACGCGATGCGCCGCGGCAGATAAGTCTGCAGCGCTTCGATGCCGGCCGAAAGCAGCACCCCGGCGAGCGCGGCGACGAACACGGCGCGCGCGCCACGCAGCTTCGGGTGCAGCGCGAGCACCCCAAGCGCGCCCAGCGGCGCGTAGCCGGCGACGTTGACAGCGACGTCGAAGCCGGTGATGTAGCGCGGCAACGGCGCGGTCAGGAATGCCCAGGGGCTGACGCCCAGGTCGCGCCAGCCCGACCATGGCGCGAGGCTCGCATAGACGATCAGCACCGCGTACGCGAACCACGCGACGCGTGCCAGCGGCGACGCGCGCCGTTGCCGGACAGCATCGTCGAAGGCCGAAAACCCGGGGCCAAGGCCCCGAAACCTGCCGGTGGGCATCGCGGACCAGCGCAATCGTCGCAACGCGACGCTCGAAGCGACCCTGTCGTGTGGACGAGGGGCAAAGGCTGAGAAAGCCGGGCCGGCGACGTTCACGCGTCGGGTGGTCGCCGCCGTCCCGGGCGCCGCGAGTCGCGCGGCTGCGGCCGATTGTCGAGGCGGGCGCGGACCGTGGCAAGGCCGCGCCGGCCGGATGACGTGTCGATGGTAAATTGCTTGGGCTCGTCCCTGCCTCAACTTTCGATGTCCGCATCGCTTCCGCCCGCCGTACTCGCCGGTGTCCCGCCGCCGGTGGCTGGGCCGTCGGCGTTCGCGGCGCCGTTGCATGCACCGACACTCGAGTCGGCGCTGCCGGGCGTGCTGGTGCAGGCCGTCGCCAGCACCGGATCGACGAACGTCGACCTGCTCGAGCGCGCGCGCGCCGCGGCACCGGCGCGGCCGATCCTGCGCGCCGCGTTGGTGCAGACCGCGGGCCGCGGACGGTTCGGGCGCAAATGGCTGACGGCGCCCGGCTCGGCGCTGCTGTTTTCGCTCGCGTTGCCACTCGAACGGTCGCGCGCGCGCCCGGCGGCGGTGACGCTCGTGTGCGGCGTTGCGGTGGCCGAAGTGCTGCGCGATGCCGGCGTGCCGGTGCAACTGAAGTGGCCCAACGACGTGCTGCTCGCCGGCCGCAAGCTCGCCGGCATACTGACCGAGCTGGCGGTCGATGCACGCGGTGCACGCACCCTCGTCGTCGGCGTCGGCGTCAACCTCTGGTTCGACGACGCGACCGTCGCGGCGATCGGACGCCCCGTCGCAACGCTCGACGAGTGCCTTCCGCGCGAGCATCTGGCGCAATCGCGCGAAGCGTGGATCGCGCGGCTTGCGCGTGCGACGCTCGCCGCGGTGCCGGCTTTCGTCGCGGACGGGTTCGCGCCGTTCCAGGCGCGTTTCAACCGGCTGTTCGCTTACATGGGGCAGCCGGTCGATCTGGTCGAGCACGGCGCGATGGTTGCGCACGGCGCAGCGCAGGGTGTGGATGCAGACGGCCATCTGATTCTGATCACCGCGGCGGGTGCGCGCGCCTACGGCGTCGGAGAGCTTTCGTTGCGGCCGCGGGCCGTGTGAGTGGATGAACCGGTCGGTTGCAGCGCCTGCCCGGCTCCTGCCTTCGCAGGGCAGGGCAGACGTCGAGCTCATGCGAGGTCTCGCATGAGCTGGCTCGTGATCGACGCCGGCAACACGGCGGTCAAGTGGGCGCACAGCGACGCCGAGGGCAATCGGTTCATCGGCACGGGCGTCGAATACCGGCTGAACCTGCAGCCGCTCGCTGCGAGGCTCGCGGCGGCGTGGCGGCTGCCGCGCCCGACCGCGGCTTTCGCGTGCAGCGTGGCCGACGACGAGACGATGCGGGCGATCGAAGCTGCGGTCGACGAAGTCGCCGCGATCGACGTGAACTGGCTGCGCGCGCAGCCGCACTTCGCCGGGCGCGGGCCGGGCTACGGGATCGCGCTGATCAACGGCTACCGCGATCCGCTGCAGCTCGGCGCCGACCGCTGGCACGCGATGATCGCCGCCTGCGCCAAGTATCCGAACGAGTCGCTGGTTGTCGCCACCAGCGGAACCGCGACGACCGTCGACTGCGTGCGCGGCGAAGCGGGCAAGGCGGCGCTGTTTCTCGGCGGCGTGATCGCGCCGGGGTTCGAGTTGATGATCGACAGCCTCGCGCGCGGCACCGCGCGGCTGCCGCTTGCGGAAGGCCGCATCGTGCCGCACCCCGACAACACAGACGACGCGATCGCCACCGGCACGATCAACGCGCAGCTTGGTCTGATCGAGCGCATCGCGCGCGAGTTCTCCGCCGAGCTCGCCGGCGAAGAGCGCCCACCGCCGCGGCTGCTGCTGTCGGGCGGCCGCCCGCGGTCGCTGTTCGCCGCGCTGGGCCGCCATCTTCTCGCCGAGCGCATCGTCACCGCAGTGTCGATCGAGGACAACCTCGTGCTGCGCGGCGTGGCGCTGCGCGCGCACGCCGAAGCGGCCGTGTCGCCGCGCCCGGCAGCATGAAGCTCGCGTTCCTGCTGCTGGTGCTCGCCAACCTCGCGGTGTTCGCGTGGCAGCAGGGCGTGTTCGGACGGCTTCCCGAAAGCGGGCGCGAGCCCGCGCGCATCACGCGTCAGATCGAGCCCGAACGCATTCGGGTGCTGACCGAGAAGGAAGTGCAACAACTGCGCGAGAAGGCGCGCCAGGCACCCCCGGCCGGCGTCGCGGGCGCGGACTTCACCGGCGGGCGGGCGTGCGTCGAATTCGGCGACTTCACGCAGGCCGACGCGGCGCGCGTGCTTGCGCGTCTGGCGCCGCTCGATCTCGGCGAGCGGCTTGCGTCGCGTCCGGTCGAGCTGCCGGGTTGGTACATGGTCTACGTGCCGCCGTACAAGACGCGCGCCGAAGTCGAGCGCGCCGCCGCCGAGCTGCGAAGGCTCGGCGTGAAGGAACTGCTGGTGATCGCCGACAACTCGCCGATGCGCTTCGGCATCGCGCTCGGCTCGTTCAAGGACCAGGAGCTGGCGAACCGTCACCTCGAGGACCTGCAGCGCCGCGGCGTGACGAGCGCGCGTGTGGCCGACAAGCCGTCGACCGCGCCGGGCGTGCGCCTGCAGATCCGGGGTGTGGATGCGGCGCTGGCGCGCGAACTGGCCGCGGTGCAGAAGGAATTCCCGCAGAGCAGGCTCGCGGCGTGCCAGTGAAGCCGCCGGATCGCCGAGCGCGACCGAAGCCGGCCAGTTCATCCGTCGAACACGGTGACGTCACGACCGGGGTGCGGAAGCATCCGGGCACGGCCAGGCGATATGTCCGACGCACCTTTACGCGCGTCGCTTCGGGCGGCGCGCCGCCGGCGCTTACCTTTGCCCGATCCGCGCGCGGATCTCCTCGGCAAGCGACGGCTGCAGCGCACGCCGCGTCGCGATCTTCGCCGGGTCGGGATCGCGCTGGCGCGCGCCCCAGATCGGCTGCGGAAAGTGCGCGTCGTCGGCGAAGCGCGGGATCACGTGCCAGTGCACGTGCGGCACGACGTTGCCCAGACTCGCTAGATTGATCTTATCCGGCACGAGCACCGCGCGCAACGCGTCCTCGACCGCATACACGGCCGCCATCACGCGCGCGAGCGCGGCGGGGTCGAGGTCGGTCATCTCCTCGACGTGCGCGTTGACGATCACGCGCGCGAAACCGGGGTAGTCGGCCTCGTCGACCAGCACAACGCGGAGCAGCTCGGTGCGCAGCACGAGCGTGCCGCCGTCTTCGCGGCACAGCGGACAGTCGGCCGCGTTCACACGAGCACCCGCTCGATCCCGCCGGCGTTCGCTTTCGCGATGTACTCGGCCATCCAGTTTTCGCCGAGCAGCCGGCGCGCGATCTCGACGACGACGTAGTCCGCATCCGTGCCGGCGTCTTCGTTGTAGCGCTTCAGGCCCTGTAGGCAGCTCGGGCACGAGGTCAGCACCTTGACTCCGCCCGTGAAGCCGTCGGCGCGCAACCTGCCGGCGCCCTTGCGGATTTCTTCTTCCTTGCGGAAGCGCACCTGCGTCGAGATGTCGGGCCGAGCGATCGCGAGCGAGCCGGACTCGCCGCAGCAGCGGTCGCTTTTTTCGATCCGGGTGCCGTCGCCGGTGGCGATCAGCGCGTTGACCGTCGCGAGCGGATCCTGCTGCTTCATCGGCGTATGACAGGGGTCGTGGTACATGTAGCGCACCCCTGTGACGCCTTCGAGCTTCACGCCCTTTTCGAGCAGGTATTCGTGGATGTCGACGATGCGCGAGCCGGGGAAGATCTCCTCGAATTTGTAGCCTGCGAGCTGGTCGTAGCAGGTCCCGCAACTGACGACGACCGTCTTGATGTCGAGGTAGTTCAGCGTGTTGGCGACGCGGTGGAACAGCACGCGGTTGTCGGTGATGATCTTCTCCGCGCGGTCGAACTGGCCCGAGCCGCGCTGCGGATAGCCGCAGCAGAGGTATCCTGGCGGAAGCACCGTCTGTACGCCGACCGCCCACAACATCGCCTGCGTGGCGAGCCCGACCTGCGAGAACAGCCGCTCGCTGCCGCAGCCGGGAAAGTAGAACACCGCCTCGGCGTCGGGCGAAGTCGCGCGCGGGTCGCGGATGATCGGCACGTAGCGCGCGTCCTCGATGTCGAGCAGCGCGCGCGCGGTCTTCTTCGGCAGACCGCCGGGCATCTTCTTGTTGACGAAATGGATCACCTGCTCGGTGACCTTCGGCTTGCCGGTCGTCGCCGGCGGCCGCCTCGTCTGGGCGCGGCCGAGCGTGCGGAGAACGCTCGCGGCGAGCCGCTGCGCCTTGTAGCCCCAGTCGATCATCAGCTTGCGCGCGAGCTTGATCGTCTGCGGGTTGGTCGCGTTCAGGAAGAACATCGTCGCCGCGGACCCCGGATTGAAACGCTTCCTGCCCATCCGCCGCAGCAGGTCGCGCATCGCCATCGACACATCGCCGAAGTCGATGTCGACCGGGCACGGCGTTGCGCACTTGTGGCAGATCGTGCAGTGGTCTGCGACGTCGGAGAACTCGTTCCAGTGCTTGATCGACACGCCGCGGCGCGTCTGCTCCTCGTACAGGAACGCCTCGATCAGCAGCGAGGTCGCGAGGATCTTGTTGCGCGGCGAGTACAGCAGGTTGGCGCGCGGCACGTGCGTCGAGCACACCGGCTTGCACTTGCCGCATCGGAGGCAGTCCTTGATCGCGTCCGAGATCGAATTGATGTCGGACTGCTGCATGATCAGCGACTCGTGGCCGAGCAGGTTGAAGCTCGGCGTGTACGCGTTATCCAGTGTGGCGCCCGGCGCGAGCTTGCCCTTGTTGAAGCGCCCCTCGGGATCGACGCGCGACTTGTAGGCGCGGAACTCGCGCGTTTCCTCGTCAGTCAGGAACTCGAGTTTGGTGATGCCGATGCCGTGCTCGCCGGAGATCACGCCGTTCAACTCGCGTGCGATCCGCATGATGCGCGCCACGACCGCCTGCGCGGTGCGCAGCATCTCGTAGTCGTCGGAGTTCACCGGGATGTTGGTGTGCACGTTGCCGTCGCCGGCGTGCATGTGCAGTGCCACGAACACCCGCCCGTGCAGCACGCGCCGGTGGATCGCCTCGCACTCGGCGAGCACCGGCGCGAACGCCGCGCCGGAAAAGATCCGCTCCAGCGGAGCGCGCACCTCGGTCTTCCACGACACCCGGATCGTCCGGTCCTGCAGCAGGTCGATCAACGCGAGATCGGGCCGCGCGCTGGCCGCTGGCGGCGCAACGTGCGTGATCCCCAGACGGGCCAGTTCCGGTGCCGCCTGCGCCAGCGGCGTGTCGAAGTGCTGCAGCAGATACGTCCAGCGCCGGCGCGTGAACTCGATCAGCTCGCGCGCCTGCTCGACGCGGTCGCCGAGGATCTCGTCGCGCGGCAGGCGGTCGAACTCGACGTCGCCGGTCTTGCCCAGCGCAAACTCGGTTGCGAGGAACGCGTCGATGCCGTCGAGCAGCGCGAGCTTGTTTTCGATCGACAGCTCGATGTTGATGCGCTCGATCGCGTTCGTGTAGTCGCCGAGGCGTTCCAGCGGAATGACGACGTCCTCGTTCAGCTTGAAGGCGTTGGTGTGGCGGGCGATCG
>CAZIJU010000098.1:0-14133 GCA_964539745.1 uncultured Burkholderiaceae bacterium
ATAGACAAGCGCGCCACTCCGGTCAAGAGCGCCGCGTAGTTACCGGTTACGCGAGTCCTGCCACGTTCAGGGCATTTTCCGCGGACTGCCGACGCAGTGCGCTGCCTGCCATGCGCGGGCGAGCCGAACGCCGGCTGCGGCATCCATGCCGCCGAGCCACGTTCCGACCACGCAGCCCTGCGAGGTCTGTCACACCACGGCAAGCTTTACCGGCGCGCGATTCCGCCATGTCGGCGTGGTCCCGGGTTCGTGCGCGTCGTGTCACAACGGCACCGTCGCGCCGGGCAAGTCATCGAGCCATGTCGCAACGAGCGCGGCATGCGACACCTGCCACCGCACCACGGCGTGGAGCCCGGCCGCGTTCAATCACGCGAATGTTGCCGCCGGCACGTGCGCAAGTTGCCACAACGGCACGCAGGCGCGTGGCAAGTCGGCGAATCACATCGTCACGACCGCCTCGTGCGACACCTGCCATCGCACGACGGCGTGGACGCCGGCGACCTTCAGCCATACGGGTGTTGCCGCCGGCACGTGCGCGAGTTGCCACAACGGCACGCAGGCGCGTGGCAAGTCGGCGAATCACATCGCCACGACCGCCTCGTGCGACACCTGCCATCGCACGACGGCGTGGATACCTGCGACGTTCAGCCACACCAACGTGGCGCCCGGCACGTGCGCGAGTTGCCACAACGGCACGCAGGCGCGCGGCAAGCCGACCAGCCACATGGTGACCACGCGCTCCTGTGATGCTTGCCATCGCACCACCGCGTGGACGCCGGCCGCGTACACGCACCAGAGCTCCGCTTACAAGCAGCACAGTTCGGGTGTGACCTGCGCGAGCTGCCACAAGTCCAACACGGAAGTGGCGACGTGGACTTTCGCCGCCTACAAGCCGGACTGCGCGGGATGCCATGCGGGCAACTTCAAGCAGGGCCCGCACAAGAAGGTCGAGTCGCCCCTGATCTATTACACGGTCGCCGAGTTGAAGGACTGCTCGGGAAGCTGCCACGTGTACACGAACGCGACGTTCACGACGATCCTGAAGTCGCGCAGCGGCAAGCATCGCTCGACTGCCGGCGGGTTCTGACGGAGGAGAACCATCCATGCGAATAACCGCGCGCCGGTGGGTCGGCGCGGCCCGCTGGTGCGGGCGGTTCGCGCTCGCGCTGCTGCTATCCCTGGGATGGCCGCCGGCGCAGGCAGCCGTGCTTGACGAGATCGAGCTGTTGCGGGTCGGTGCGGATGCGGTCGTTCGTATCCGGTTCGCGATCCGCGTCCAGTATCTGCGGCACACGTTGATCGGTACGGAAGCGGCGAACGTCTTCGTGCAGTTCGGCGGACCACCGGCGGCAACGACGACCGACGAGCAGCTGCGGATTCCGCCGTCGGCGACCTTTCCCGGCGTGACCGTCGTCTACCCGTTGCAGGTTTCGACGCCGCCGTTTCGTGTGGTCGTGCGCTTTTCGCAGCCGACGAAGTTCACCGTTCGCCCGGCGGGGCCCAATGCGATCGATGTGGTCGTCTCCGGCGCGGGTGCGCAGGTGGGTGCGGCGCGCGCGCGCTTCGTCCCGGTCGCCGGGCCCGACGAGCGCCGCTATGCAATCCGGCTGCAGACTTTCGCGGACCGCAGCATGTCCGATGCGCGACCGGTCCCCGGCGAGTTCCAGGATTTCACCGTCTTCACCTCGCAGTCGCGCATCGGCGATGGCGTCCGCTACGAGCTGATGCTCGGCTACTTCGCGAGCGCGGACGATGCGGAGCGCGCGCGCAGGCGTCTCACCGCGCGCTTCCCGGGCGCCGAGATCGTCGACCTGCAGCAGCGCCGGGAGGAAGTCTTGACCGCTGCCGCCGCTGCCGCGGCGCCCACGCCTGTCGCGCCTGCACCGGTGCCACCGCCTGCGACGGCCCCGACGCCGCCCGCGCAGGCGCCCGCTGTTCCGCCGGTCGTCGTTCAACCGCCGTCGGCGGCCGAAGTCGACACGCGTGCGGCGCAGTTGCTGCAACAGGCGCGCGCCGCGCTCGATGCAGGCAATGCGGCGCAGGCGGTCGAGGCGCTCAATCAGTTGCTGACGTTGCCGCCGAACGCGGCGACCGAACAGGCGCAGGCGCTGATCGGTGAGGCGCGCGAACGCAACGGGGAACTCGCGAAGGCCAGGTCCGAGTACGCGTTGTATCTGAAGCTGTTTCCGCAGGGCGCCAGCGCCGCGCGCGTGCGCGAAAGGCTGGCGCGGCTCGACGCCGCCCCCGCGGCGGAGCGAGTGGAGGCGCGGCGCGGGCGCCCCGTCGTGCGGACGTTCACCGGCAGCTTCTCGCAGTACTACTTCGGCGGCAAGACGCGCATCGAGAATGTGTTCAACACGCCGACGACCGCCGATCGATCGAGTTTCACCGCGACCGACCAGTCGTTGCTCGTGACCACGGTCGATCTGAACGGGCGTTATCGCGGTGCCGACGCCGAACAGCGCGTGGTTTTCCGCGACGCTTACAACGCGAGCTTCCTCGAGGAGCGCGGAAGCTTCAACCGGCTGTACGCGGCGTACTACGACTATCGTGGCTTGGCCAATGCATGGGCCGCGCGGCTCGGCCGCCAGACGGGCCTCGCGGGCGGGTTGCCGGGTCGTTTCGACGGCGGGGTCGTCGGCTACGGGTTGACCCCCGGCATTCGCCTGAACGCGGTCGGTGGTGCGCCCGTCGAGTTCACGAACATCGAGTCCAGACGCCGCTTCGTTGGCGCGAACCTGGACATCACCGGCGTGCTCGAACGCTGGTCGGGCAACGTGTTCACGATACGGCAGACGGTCGACGGGATCCTCGACCGGCAGGCGGTCGGGGCAGAGGCGCGTTACCTCGACCCGCAATCGACGCTGTACGCGGTTGCCGACTACGACACGAGTTTCAGGGCGCTGAACGCGGCCACGTTGCAGGGAAGCTGGACGTCGGCCGGGCGAAGCAGCGTCAACCTGCTGTGGGACCGGCGCCGCGCGCCGACGCTCGCAACCCTGAACGCGGTCTACGGCCAACCGACGACATCGATCCGCGATCTGCTGGCCACGTTGTCCGAAGCGCAGGTCCGCGCGCTGGCCGCCACGGTCACGGCCGTGGCTACGCAGGGACTGATCGGCTTCACCACCCCGCTGAACGATCGCTGGCAGATCGGCGCCGACGCGCGACTGGTCAACGTCGGCGCGCTGCCGGAAGTCGTCGTCAACGGCGTCACGATGCCGGCGCAGCCGGCCACCGGCAACATCCTGAGCTACTCGCTGCAGTCGATCGGGTCGAACCTCTACTCGGCGCGCGACTCGAGCGTGTTCGCGTTGATGTTCTCCAACGCGCCGACCTACGACGCATGGCTCTTGACGTACAACAACGTAACCGGCCTGTTCGAACGGTTCAGCTTCGAGCCGGGACTGCGCCTGTACCGGCAGCGCGACACGAGCGACGTGCGGCTGGTCCGCCTGTCGCCGTCGCTACGGCTGTCCTGGCGTCCGACGCAGGCTTCGGTGTTCGAGTTCGACTACCTGTACGAGCGCACGCGGACGACCGCGCCGACGACGACCGATACGGCCGCGAGGCACTTCCTGTCGGTCGGCTACCGGCTCGACCTGTAGACCGCGTCCGTTTCCGCCGCCCGCAACCGACGTGTCCGACCGCCGGGCGGCGGGCGCAGCGCTTCAGACGCCGCCGCGTCTTCAGTTGCCCGCGGACAGTTGGTCGAGGAAGGCCTGATATGCAGCCTTGCGCGTGCCGTCGTTGCGCAGCAGGCCGAGCGAACAGAGAAACTCGAAGAAGCTGCCGCCGGCGCCCTGACCGGAGACTGCTGCGCAGTGCGCGGCGTTCCAGTCGCGATACTTGAAGAAGCCGATGAACGGAATCCGCGTCGCACCGGCGGCGCGCCAGGCGGCGAAGCTGCGTGCGATGAACTCGGCCTGCCGCGACTCGTCACTGCCGAGCGAGGTGCTGGACGGATAGCCCCACTCCTGCAGCACGATGGGCTTGCTCGGATGCAGTGCGAGCATCGCGGTCACGTCGGATGCGACGGTGGTCGGCGCGCGCGGCGCGAAGCTGCGCGAATCGACCGGGTAGTAGGTCAGCGCGATGAAATCCATCGATGCATTCAGCGCCGCGATCGGCGCAGCCTGCGCGCCGGTGGCGGCGGCAAACGTCGTGGTCACGCCCACCGCCAGCGCCGGGCGCAGGCTTTTGACGTGTGCGCGCGCGTCGGTGACCAGTTCGACGAATGCGGCCCACTCGGCCGGCCGCGCGGCGAAATACGCGTCGACTTCGTTGCCGAGCGCGAGGAAAGTCACCGCGTTGGGCAACAGCGGCAGCACGCGGTCCAGAAGCGCTCGCAGGCGTGCCTTGACGGCCGGATCGTCAAACGGCAGCGTGGCCAGATCGTCCGGCAGCGCACGCTCGGTCAGGGCGACCACCGGGACGTTGAGGAAAATGCGCGTGAACCCGTATCCGGCCAGTGCCGCGGGGCCGAAGTAAGGATTCGTCAGCAGCGTCAGATCGTAGGTGCTTGCCGTCGGGTTCAGGCTGCGCCAGGGTGCAGCGGTTTGCGCGCCGCGCACGCCGAGCGCGGCGATGGCACGATATTCCGCCGCGTAGTTCGCGATCGGCTCGCTCGCCGACAAGTTGGCATTGAGCGCCGCCACGCCGCCGAACGCCGGCGGCGTGGCGGCTGGGTCCGCACCCGAGCAGGCGCACAGCGCGGCGAGAAGACAGGTTTGGATTGCGTGGATGACCGAACGCATTGCCGCCTCCGCGTGCCGGCGCGATCAGCTGCCGGAAAAAAGCCGGCCGGCGAAAAGGGTCAGCCACAAAAACCGGCGCGTTCTACGCGGCGCCGACCGGCATCTTGCGAATTCTAGCTTGCCACTCGCGCGGGCCGGTCTGGTGAACCGAGGTGCCGTTGGCGTCGACCGCAACCGTCACCGGCATGTCCTTGACCTCGAACTCGTAGATCGCTTCCATGCCGAGGTCGGCGAAGGCGACCACCTTCGCCGCCTTGATCGCCTTGGCGACCAGATAAGCGGCGCCGCCGACGGCCATCAGATAAGCGCTCCTGTGCTTGCGGATCGCCTCGATCGCCGCGGGACCGCGCTCGGCCTTGCCGATCATCGCGATCAGCCCCGTCTGCGCGAGCATCATCTCGGTGAACTTGTCCATGCGCGTCGCGGTCGTCGGCCCCGCCGGGCCGACGACTTCGTCGCGTACCGGATCGACCGGGCCGACGTAGTAGATCACGCGGTTGGTGAAGTCGACCGGCAGTTTCTCGCCGCGCGCGAGCATGTCCTGGATGCGCTTGTGCGCGGCGTCGCGGCCGGTGAGCATCCTGCCGCTGAGCAGCAGCGTGTCGCCGGGCTTCCACGACGCGACCTCGGCTTTGGTCAAAGTGTCTAGGTTCACGCGCTTGCTCTTGTCGTAGTCGGGCTGCCAGCGCACGTTCGGCCACAGGTCGAGCGAGGGCGGCTCGAGATACGCTGGCCCGCTGCCGTCGAGCACGAAATGCGCGTGCCGTGTGGCCGCGCAGTTCGGGATCATCGCGACGGGTTTGCTCGCGGCGTGCGTCGGATACATCCGGATCTTGACGTCGAGTACGGTCGACAGCCCGCCGAGGCCCTGCGCGCCGATGCCGAGCGCGTTGACCTTGTCGTACAGCTCGACGCGCAGCCGCTCGACGTCGTCCTGCGGGCCGCGCGCGAGCAGTTCGCTCATGTCGATCGGCTCCATCAGCGCTTCTTTGGCGAGCAGCATCGCTTTTTCGGCCGTGCCGCCGATGCCGATGCCGAGCATGCCGGGCGGGCACCAGCCGGCGCCCATCGTCGGCACAGTCTTCAGCACCCAGTCGACGATCGAATCGGACGGGTTGAGCATCACGAACTTGCTCTTGTTCTCCGAACCGCCGCCCTTGGCGGCGACGTCGACCGCGACGGTGTCGCCGGGGACGATCTGCACGTGTACGACCGCCGGCGTGTTGTCGCGCGTGTTCTTGCGGCCGAACTCGGGCGGATCGACGACGGAGGCGCGCAGCTTGTTGTCGGGGTTGAGATAACCGCGCCGAACTCCCTCGTTGACGGCGTCTTCGAGCGAACCGGTGAATCCGTCCCAGCGCACGTCCATGCCGACCTTCAGGAACACGTTGACGATGCCGGTGTCCTGGCAGATCGGCCGCCTGCCCTCGGCGCACATCCGCGAATTGGTCAGGATCTGCGCGATCGCGTCCTTCGCGGCCGGGCTTTGTTCCGCTTCGTAGGCGCGTGCGAGGTGCGCGATGTAGTCGGCCGGGTGGTAGTAGGAGATGTACTGCAGCGCCGCCGCTACGCTTTCGATCAGGTCGGACTGCTTGATGGTCGCCATGTTTGCCTCGGGTTCGTCGCTTCGGTCAGTGTCCGCTGTCGGCTGACGGCCGCGCCGATCCGAACAGGATGCGGTCGGTCGCGGCGATCGCCATCGCCGACAGCAGGAAGGCGATGTGGATGCCGGTCTGTGCGATCAGCGTCTTGTTGTCGTAGTTCGCCGCGTTGATGAAGGTCTTCAGCAGGTGGATCGAGCTGATGCCGATGATCGCCGTTGCCAGCTTGACCTTCAAGACGCTTGCGTTGACGTGGGACAACCATTCGGGCTGGTCCGGGTGTCCTTCGAGGTTCATCCGCGAAACGAAGGTTTCGTAGCCGCCGATGATCACCATGATCAGCAGATTCGAAATCATCACGACGTCGATCAGCCCGAGAACGACCAGCATGATGACCGTTTCGTTCAGCTTGGGCGGGCCGTCTGCGGGCGCCGCGTAACCGATCGCGCGGAAGATGTCGGCGACCGAACCGGCGTCGCCCATCGCTGCGCCGATCAGGTGCACCAGTTCGACCCAGAAGTGGTAGACGTAGACGCACTGCGCGAGGATCAAGCCGACGTACAGCGGAAGCTGCAGCCAACGGCTGGCGAAGATCAGGCGGGGGACGGGCGGCAGGGGGCGCTCGTTGGCGCGTTCGATCGGGGACGGCACTTTGTGGCTGGAAAGCCTCGGTGAAAACCCCAAATTCTACCGGGCGAAGCGTTGAAACCCACTGTCCCGGAGCGAGACCCTTGAACCGGCGGCACCCGGCCGCACCTTGAACCCGCCAGCGGGCCACGGGTCCAAGGCGCTGATTTGTCCCGCACCGATGGCAGGTCGAGCGATGTAGAAACAGATCGACACGCAGGGTAGTGTGATCGGGGCGCGTTCGTTAGACTGCGCGCCGTTTTCCTCTCAACCGTTCGGAGAAGCTATGAAACGTATCGCTCTGTTCGTGCTGACGAACCTGGCGATCATCGTCGTGCTGGGCGTGGTGACCAGCGTGCTGGGCGTCAACAGGTTCCTCAGTGCGCAGGGGTTGAACCTGGGGATGCTGCTCGCCTTCGCGGCCGTGATCGGCTTCACCGGTTCGATCTTTTCGCTGCTGATCAGCAAGCCGATGGCCAAATGGACCACCGGCGCGCAAGTGATCACGCAACCGGCCAACGCGATGGAAGCCTGGCTGGTCGACACCGTGCGCAAGCACGCGCAGAAGGCCGGCATCGGCATGCCCGAGGTCGCGATCTACGAGGGCGAGCCGAACGCGTTCGCCACCGGGGCGTTCAAGAACTCGGCGCTCGTGGCGGTGTCCACCGGGCTGCTGCAGTCGATGAGCCGCGAAAAGGTCGAAGCGGTGCTCGGCCATGAGATCGCGCACATCGCCAATGGCGACATGGTGACGATGACGCTGCTGCAGGGCGTGATGAACACGTTCGTCGTATTCGCCTCGCGCGTGATCGGTTACGTCGTCGACCGCATCGTGCTGCGTAACCAGGACGACGCACCGGGTATCGGTTACTACGTGACGACGATCGTGCTCGACATCGTGCTGGGCTTCCTCGCCGCGATCATCGTCGCCTGGTTCTCGCGGCAGCGCGAGTTCCGTGCCGACGCCGGCGCAGCGCAGCTGATGGGCAGCCCGCGGCCGATGATCAACGCGCTGGCGCGGCTCGGCGGCCTGGAGCCGGGCGAACTGCCGCAGCAGATCAGGACGATGGGCATCGCCTCGCGTCCGAGCGGTCTGCTCGCGCTGTTCTCCAGCCATCCGCCGATCGAGGACCGCATCCGCGCGCTGCAGTCGGCGGGGTGATCCGCGCCGACGGGCGAGCGAGGAAAGCCGGGCCACACACCCGGCTTTTTTCGTGCGCATTTACGCGAGCGGATGCGCCGCCGCGTGTTCGCGCTCGCGGCCGCGCGCCACAGTCGCCGCGAGCCAGGTCATCGCCACGCCCGCCAGGACGAGTCCCGCCGCGGCCGCGGCCCAGAAACTGAATGCGCCGCCGTAGGTCCAGCCCGCCGGCGGGTGGTAGGCCAGCCAGTAGCCGCCGACGAGCCCGAGCCCCCACAGTGCGACGCTATGGATCAGCATCGGCGCGAACGCGACCTTGTAGCCGCGGAGGATGAAGCCGGCCACGCCCTGCATCGCGTCGAAGAAGTGGAATACCACGCCCGCCGTCAGCAGGCCCAGCGCGACCGCCGCCACCTGTGCGTCGCGCGTGAACGCCGCGACGATCGGCTCGCGCAGCAGATACACGGCGCTGCAAACGACGAACGCCGTAGCCATTGCGACGCGCCAGCCGCGCCGCGCGGCGCGCCGCGCTAGCGCGGGCATTCCCGCGCCGAGCGCCTGCGCCACCTGCACGCTGGCGGCGATGCCCCAGGCGAGCGGCATCATGAACAGCACGGCGACCAGGTTGGCGACGATCTGATGACCGGCGACGGTCACCGCACCCAGCCGCGCCACGAGCAGTGCAATGAAGGTGAACGAAGTCACCTCGATCAGGATGGTGCCGCCGCTCGGCAGCCCGAGCTTCAGCAGCTCTCGCTGACGCGCCCAGATCGGACCGAGCCGGCGCCGTCGCGGCGGACGGAATCTCGCGTAGAAGGGATCGAGCCGGTACACGAGCCAGTTCGCCGCGAGCACCACCCACAGCAATACCGCCGTGGCCACGCCGCAACCCGCGCCGCCGAGCGCAGGCAACGGGCCCGTGCCGTACATGAACGCGAAGTTCAACGGCACCTTTGCGCCGAGCGCCGCAAGGTTGATCGCCATCGTCACCTTGGGCCGCGAAACGGCCGCATTCAGCGCGATGTAGACGCGCGCGGCGAGCGACGCCGGCAGCCCGACGGCGACCGCCCACAGGTACAGCGTGGCGATGCGCGCGACCGACGGTTCCGTGCCCGTCATCGCGAGCCATGGGCCGTTGAACGCAAGCAGCGGCACGCCGATCAGCGACAGGAACAGCGCCAGCCAGAGCGCCTGACCGACGTCGATGCCGATCTCGGCGTAGCGCCCCGCACCGAAGTGATGGCCGGCGATCGGCGTCAGCGCCTGCAGCACGCCCATCAAGCCGACGAACACGCTCGCGTAGATGCTGCCGCCCAACGCGACGGCTGCGAGGTCGTTCGCAGACAGGCGGCCCGCCATCACGGTGTCGATCACCGACAACCCCATCACCGCGATCTGCGCGACGAAGATCGGCCACGCGAGCTGCAGCAGTTCACTGCCGCTCGCGCGAGGCGCGGGCGCCGGATCGAAGGTGTTCACCGGCACCGGAAGGTTCGCGTCGCCATGCGAAATCGGCGTGCTTCAGCGATGCCCGCGCCGGAACAGCCGTAGCATCTCGTCGGGTCGCGCGGGCCAGCGGCTCTCCCAGACGAGTTCCCAGTCGCCGGCCGGCGGATCGTTGTCGAGTTCGGATCGCAGATGGTCGCGCTGCAGCGCGAGCGGACACTCCACGCCACCGGCCGGCGGCGCGAAGCGAAGGCCGCCGTGGAAGGCGAACGCTGCCCGGTGTGCCGGCGTGAGCCGATGCGCTTCGACGCAGTGGTCCGGATTCGCGATCCGCGCGACGTGCAGCGCGAGCTCGCGCGCCATCGGTGCAAACGAGCGACTGTAGTCCACCGCCGGCGCAAACAGCGCGACGAGCACGATCCATAGCATCGTCAGTCCACCGCCGGCCAGGGCCGGGCCGCGCCACAGCATGGGCGGGTGGCGCCGTACGCGCCAGGCGACGAAAGCGATCCACGCGATGCTCGCCGCCGCGGCAAGCGCCACCGGCAGCAACGAAACGTCGGCGACGAAGCCCGGCACCAAGCGCTCGATCGAGGCGGCCATCTTCGGCGGCGTGCCGGTCACCATCGCGACGTAGTACGCCCACACCGCGAACGCGAAGAACGAAAAGATGACGATCGAAAACCAGTCGATCGCATTCTCCGCGGCGCGCCGCAGCGTCGTCGCGCCGAACGCTGCAAGCACGACGAGCGGCGCGGCGATCAACGACAGGTAGGTTCGGCTCGTCTGTTCGCCGAGCAGCAGCGCCAGCAGCATCGCCGTCGCCGCCAGCGCCGGCACGACCACGTGCGGGCTGCGCAGGCTGTGCCGCCATGCGTACAGCGTCCAGGCCGCGAGCGGCCACAGCGGCCACATCGCCCACGCGAGGTTGCGCGCAGACCACCACAGCTCGCCTGCGCTGGGCAGCCCCGCCGAGCGCGATGCCCACGCGCGCCAGTCGGCGAAGTAAGCGCCGTGCTGCTCCGCGGGCAGCGTGAGCGCCGCAAGCGGCCACAGGCTGAACACCGCCGCCGCTGCCGCCGCGAGAAGGACGAGCGCCGGCCTGCGCAGCGGATCGCGCTGAACGAGCCACAGCGCGGCACCCGACGCCGCCAGCAGCAGCACCGCAGGCAGCGGCCCGCGCGCCAGCGCCAGCGCGCCGATCGCCGCGCCTGCAAGCGCCGCCCCCGCGAAGGGCCTGTCGAGCGCGCGCACGAGACCGTACAGCGCGGCGGCGGTCAGCGCGACCGCGGCCGCTTCGACCGTGGTCTCGTGCATCCTGAGCACGACGCCGAGCGTGCCGATGAACAGCAGCACGGCGACGTCGCCCAGCATGCGCGCGTAGTCGCGCGCGGGCGCTTCGCCGCCGAATACGAATGCCACGGGCTGCGCTTCGTCGCGCCGCGCGAGCCGATAGGTCGCGTACCAAAGCGCCGCGGTGGTGAGCGCAAACCACGCGACGCAGGCAAGCCGCGCCGCGAGCGCGTCGCCCAGCATGCCGCCGAAAGCGCGGATCGCGAGCGCGCCAAGCCAGAAGGCGAGCGGTCCTTCCTCCGTGAGCGGCAGGCCAGCCGTGTTCGGCAGCAGCCAGTCCGCGGCCGTGCCGTGCGCCATCGTCCACATCACGCCGAAGCCCGCGAGGTCGTCGGCGTACCACGGCTCGCGGCCGATCAGTCCGACCGAGATGTACGCGGCGAGCAGTCCGAGCAGCGCCCAGCGCGGAAACGCGGCTGCGGCGGCGGCCGAAACGCGCGCGGGCGATGGGCGGGCGTCGATATTCATGGAGCGTGCGTGGACCGGTGCGGAGCGTACGCCGAAAACGAAAAAAGGCAGCCGTAGCTGCCTTCTTCGAGAAGGTGCGAACCTACTTGCGGCGCGCCTTCGTCGCGGTTGCCTGCGCGGCAGCGGCGTTGACCTGCTCGGTCTTGGCTGCGAATTTCTGGCGGAACTTCTCGACGCGCCCCGTTTCGACGATGCGCGTCTGCGCGCCGGTGTAGAACGGGTGCGACTCCGACGAGGTGTCGAGTTTGAACAGCGGGTAGGTCCTGCCGTTGAACTCGATCGTCTCCTTCGTCTGCACCGTGGAGCGTGTGACGAATTTGAAGTCGTTCTGCATGTCCTGGAAGACGACTTCGCGGTATTCGGGGTGGATGCCTGGTTTCATGGGGTCCTCGTTTCGTCGGCCGCCAGCCCGTCCGACGCTGTCGCCGGGCCACGTACCTGGGAATGAACGCCGCGGATTATCCGGCATTCGGCCGGGCCCGGCAAACGCCCACGCCACGCAGCGCGCGATCCGGAATTCGCCTCAACCGCCCCGCCGCATCATTTCGAAGAACTCGGCGTTGCTCTTGGTCTGCCGCATCTTGTCGAGCAGGAATTCCATCGCTTCGATCTCGTCCATACCGTACAGAAGCTTGCGCAGGATCCAGACCTTCTGCAGGATTTCCGGTTTCAGCAGCAGTTCTTCCTTGCGGGTGCCGGAGCGGTTGACGTTGATCGCGGGGTACACGCGTTTTTCGGCAAGCCGGCGTTCGAGGTGGATTTCCATGTTGCCGGTACCCTTGAATTCCTCGTAGATCACGTCGTCCATCCGCGAGCCGGTGTCGATCAGCGCGGTGGCGATGATCGTCAGCGATCCGCCTTCCTCGATGTTGCGCGCGGCGCCGAAGAAACGCTTGGGCCGCTGCAGCGCATTGGCGTCCACGCCGCCGGTCAGCACCTTGCCCGACGCCGGCACCACCGTGTTGTAGGCACGCGCCAGCCGCGTGATCGAATCGAGGAGGATCACCACGTCCTTCTTGCTCTCGGCGAGCCGCTTCGCCTTCTCGATCACCATTTCGGCGACCTGCACGTGGCGCACCGCGGGTTCGTCGAAGGTCGACGCGACCACTTCGCCGCGCACCGTGCGCTGCATCTCGGTCACTTCCTCGGGCCGCTCGTCGATCAGCAGAACAATCAGCACGATGTCCGGATAGTTGGCCGCGATCGCGTGCGCGATGTGCTGCATCAGCACCGTCTTGCCGCTCTTGGGGCTTGCCACCAGCAGCCCGCGCTGGCCCTTGCCGATCGGCGCAATGATGTCGATCAGCCGCCCGGTGATGTTCTCCTCGGCGCGGATGTCGCGCTCGAGCTTCAGCGGCTCGTTCGGGAACAGCGGCGTCAGATTCTCGAACAGGATGCGGTGTTTGAGCTGCTCCGGTGCAACGCCGTTGACCTTGTCGACCTTGACCAGCGCGAAATAGCGTTCGCCGTCCTTCGGCGTGCGTACCTCGCCTTCGATCGAGTCGCCGGTGTGCAGGTTGAAGCGGCGGATCTGCGACGGCGAGATGTAGATGTCGTCCGTCGATGCCAGGTAGGACGTCTCGGGCGAGCGCAGAAAGCCGAAACCGTCGGGCAGCACCTCAAGCGTGCCGTCGCCGAAGATCTGCTCGCCGGCCTTCGCGCGCTTCTTCAGGATGGCGAACATCAGTTCCTGCTTGCGCAGGCGGTTGGCGTTCTCGATCTCGAGTGCCTGCGCCATTTCGAGCAGTTGTGAGACGTGCAGGGCTTTGAGTTCGGACAGTTGCATGGCAATGGCGGGAGGTTGCTGGGGCGCCTTGGGAACCTGCGCAGCGCCCGCGGAGGGAGGGACGAAGCGGCCGGCGCATGTGCCGGCCCGCGTCGTCAGATGTTGCTGTCGATGAACGCCGTCAGTTGCGACTTCGAAAGCGCTCCGACCTTGGTGCCGACGACCGCGCCGTTCTTGAACAGCATCAGCGTCGGGATGCCGCGGATGCCGTACTTGGCCGGCGTTTGCTGGTTCTCGTCGACGTTGAGTTTCGCCACGGTCAGCCGTCCCTGATAATCCTTCGAGACTTCGTCGAGGATGGGGGCGATCATGCGGCAGGGCCCGCACCACTCGGCCCAGTAGTCGACCAGCACCGGCCGGTCGGACTTCAGCACGTCGGACTCGAAGGTCGCGTCGCTGGTGTACTTGATTTCGCTCATGAGGGTCCTTCGATCTGAGGCCGGGCCCTACGATGCGGCGGGCGTCGGCCGGAGGCAGTGCAAGAAGATGGATTGCAAGACGGAGGAGCGCGCCGCCACAGGATATGCAGGACATCGCGGCGCGCCTGTTAAGTCGAATGTTAGCACTTTGGACCGGAAACGGAAGCACGTTTGCGGCGCGACCGTCTTTCTAGAATGGCTTACGTGGAAGCGGAAACCGTTCGGCTGGCGGGCGACCGCGGCTTCTGGCCGGCGTGCGCCGCCAACGCGCTCGCGTTCGCGCGGCGGCATGGCTTACGCGACGAGTCGCTGCACCGGCTGACCGTCGTCGTTCCGCAGGGGGCGCATGCACCGCTGCTGCGCGCCGCGCTCGCGCAGGCGCGGGGCGGCGAGCGGTCGCGCGCGTGGCTGCCGCCGCGGATCACGACGCTCGGCGCCTACGCGGCAACGACCTCGGCGCAGGCGCAGGTGCTCGCACGCCGCGCGGAGCTGTTCGCCGCGTGGCGCTCGCACGGCTGGGTCCGCGCCAATTTCG
>CAZIJU010000099.1:0-14101 GCA_964539745.1 uncultured Burkholderiaceae bacterium
CCCGAGTACCGCACGCTGCCGATGGTCTGGTACATCCCGCCGCTGTCGCCGGTGCAGGCGCGCGTGGAAGCCGGCGCGATCGAGATGAAGGGCGAGTTGCCCGACGTCTCCAGTCTGCGCATCCCGCTGAAGTACCTGTCGAACCTGTTCACCGCGGGCGACGAGGCGCCGGTGGCGCGCGCGCTCGAGCGGATGCTGGCGATGCGCGCCTTCATGCGCGGCCGCCACGTTGACGGGGTCGATCGCCCCGAGGTGCTGCAGCAGGCCGGCATTTCGCCGGCCGAGGTCGAGGACATGTACAAGATCATGGCGATCGCCAACTACGAGGATCGCTTCGTGATCCCGACCACGCACCGCGAATACGCGGAGGACGCATTCGATCTGCGCGGTTCCTGCGGCTTCACGCTCGGCAACCCGGCCGACGAGCGGCCCGGCGCGAAGAGCCTGTTCGGCAGCAAGCGCAAAGTCATCCAGATCAAGGAAGTCTCGCGTGGCTAACGTCGCCTATCGCGCGCTTGCGGTCCTGCTCGACTATCCATCTGAAGGACTGCAGGCCAACGTCTCGGAGGTCGCGACGGCGCTCGAAGCGCTCGGCGCGGCGAACCTGCGCGCGCTGCGCCCGCTGCTCGACGAACTGGCCGAGCGCGACCTGCTCGACCTGCAGGAGCGCTACGTCGAGACCTTCGACCGGGGGCGGCGCACCTCGCTCAATCTGTTCGAGCACGTGCACGGCGATTCGCGCGACCGCGGCCAGGCGATGGTCGACCTGCTCGCGATGTATCGCGAGGTCGGCATCGAGCTGGCCACCGAGCAGCTTCCCGACTACCTGCCCGCCTTCCTCGAGTACCTGTCGCTGCTCGACGAGGCGGCCGCGCGCGAACGGCTCGGCGACGTCGCGCACATCCTGCAGGCGATCGGCGGCGCGCTCGCGCGCCGCGCGAGCCCATACGCCGCCGTGTTCGACGTGCTGCTCGCGCTCGCGGGCGAATCCCCGCTCGCTGCGCACGAGATCGACCGCGAAGACGACACGACGTTCGAGGCGATCGACGCCGCGTGGAAGGAAGAACCGGTCAACTTCCTCGACGCCGCCGCCCCCGCCGGCTCGTGCGGCACGGCGCCGCGTCTCGACGTCCAGAAGATCCAGATCCACCGGAGGCCCCGATGAGCTCTCTGAATACCTTCCTGTTCGGCATCTATCCGTACATCTGCATCGCCGTTTTTCTCATCGGCAGCCTGATCCGCTTCGATCGCGACCCGTACACGTGGAAGTCGGATTCCAGCCAGATGCTGCGCACCGGGCAGCTCCGGCTCGGCTCGAACCTGTTCCACATCGGCATCCTCGGCATCTTCTTCGGGCACCTCGTCGGGCTGCTGACGCCCGTGTCGATCTGGCACGCGATCGGCGTCGAAGCGCCGGCCAAGCAGATGCTGGCGATCGTCGCCGGCGGAATTTTCGGTCTGCTGATGCTCGCCGGGCTGGCGATCCTGATGCACCGCCGCTACAGCGAGCCGCGCATCCGCGCGACGACGACGACGATGGACTGGATCGTGCTGTGGCTGCTCGCGATCCAGCTTCTGCTGGGCCTGTTCTCGATCACGGTGTCCTGGCAGCACCGCGACGGCGCCGAGATGATCAAGCTGATGACCTGGGCGCAGCACATCGCGACCTTCCGCACCGACGCCGCCGCGTACGTCGCCGACGTCGCGCCCGTGTTCAAGCTGCACCTGGTGCTCGGCATGACGATCTTCCTGGTGTTCCCGTTCTCGCGGCTCGTGCACGTCTGGAGCGGCTTCGCTTCGCTCGGCTACCTGACGCGCGCCTATCAGGTCGTACGGGCACGCCGCTGACATGCTGATCCGACAGATCCGCGAACGCCTGCTCGAGCGCGCCGCCGCGCTCGGCATCGAGCGCGCCACGGAAGAGGCGACGATCGACGCGCTGCTCGAGCGCGAGGTCGCCGTGCCGCCGCCGACCGACGCCGAGTGCCGCCGCTACTACGCGCAGCATCCGCAGCGGTTCCGCGCCGGCGCGCTCGCGGAGGCCGACCACATCCTGTTCGCGGTGACCGACGCCGTGCCGCTCGCTGCGCTGCGCGAACGCGCCGAAGCCGCGCTGCACGAAGTGCTCGCCGCGCCCGAAACCTTTGCCGCGAAAGCGGCCGAACTGTCGAACTGCCCTTCGGGCCGCGTCGGCGGCAGCCTTGGCCAGATCGCGCGCGAGTCGGTCGTTCCGGAGTTCTGGCAGGCGATCGAGGCATTCGGCGCGACCGGGCTCATCCCGAAGCTCGTCGAGACTCGCTACGGGCTGCACGTGGTCCGCGTCGCGCGCTACGTCGCGGGCGACCTGCTGCCGTACGAAGCGGTCGCCGAACGCATCGCGGCGCATCTGGCCGACCGCAATCTGCGCGTGGCGCTGCGCGACTACGCGCACACGCTCGCGCACGACGCGCTCGACGAAGGCGCGCATACGCACTGAACGATTGGCGCATTCGCCGCTCATGCCCGAGCCATTGCCCTCTGCCCCGACCCGCTGCCGCTGCGCGGGCGAGGGGCGTTGACGGCGCTTCGCGAAGGAAGGGAATGGACGACCTGCTCGCCCGGCTCGCGCGCTTCGAGCGCAACTTCTTCCCGCGCTACGAGAAGACCTACCGCCGGCTCGTCGAGGAAGGCCAACAGCCGAAGACGCTGTTCATCGGCTGCTCCGACTCGCGCATCGTGCCCTACGCGCTGATGGACTGCGGCCCGGGCGAACTTTTCATCGCGCGCAACGTTGGCAACCTGGTGCCCCCGTGGGACATGTCCGCCGGCTTCCACGGCACTGCCGCGGCGATCGAGTTCGCGGTGCTGCAGCTCCAGGTTCACAACATCATCGTCTGCGGGCACAGCCATTGCGGCGCGATCCGCGGGCTGTACGCGCCGCCGTCGGCCGAAGCGCGTCATCTGCTCGCCTGGCTGGCGCTCGCGCGCGACGCCGCGGTACCGGGGCCTGAGTCGCCGCAGGTGCTGCGCCGGGTCGAACAGCGATCGATCCTGCTGCAGCTCGAACGGCTGATGAGCTACCCGATGGTCGCGCGGCGCGTGCGCGACGGCGAACTGTTCCTGCACGGCTGGTACTACGTGATCGAGGACGGTCGCGTGCTCGTGCTCGACACCGAAGCGGGCGCGTTCGTGCCGCACGAACTGCATTCGCACGCCCGCGACGTTCCCGCCGCGGCGGCCGGCAGCAGCGTGACCGAGATCGACGCGTCGCACTGGATGCGGTTTTCGAAGCCGGACCTTTGAGCGCCGGGGCGTGCGCTTGATCCCCGCCCAAGCAAGGGGGCGGGGGCATCACCGAGGTCCGTGCCGCCATCAGCGTGCCCCTGCCCCCTTTCAGGAAGGCGGTTGATGGGCTGCCCACGTCTCAGGAGGAGGTTTGATGGGCGCCGGGCGCGGCCGCATACCCCCATTGGCACGGGTTCCGTGTCACCGCACTTGATACGGCTCAAAAGAACCGCTCGGCCAGTCGGGCAGACTGGCGCGCATCGGTTCAGGGCCCGCCCAGGGCAGCCGAACCGCTTCCCGTTTCCGCGCTGCCGGCGTGCCGCGCGCAGCAGCAGCGCGCTTTTCCAAGGGTACTTTCAAGCGATGCCGCATCGACGTTCAAGGCCCCTCGTGCATTCCTGCTCGGGCTGCTCGAGCGCGGCGCAGCTCGCCAACGCGATCGCGCTGAAGCTCGACCGCGACGGTGCGGCCGAGATGTCGTTCATCGCCGGCGTCGGCGGCGACGTGCCTTCGCGGGTGCGAACGGCCAAATCGGGACGACCGATCGTCGCGCTCGAAGGCTGCGCGCTCGCCTGCGTCAAGCATTCGCTGGCGCGCCACGGCGTGCGCGCCGACATGTACCTCCTTCCGTCCGACGATGGCGTCAAGAAGCGCGATCACGCCGACTTCGACCCGGCCGAAGCCGATCGCGTGTTCGCCTCGGTACGCGACCTCCTGCGGGCTCGGCCTGCGCTTGCCACCGAGACAGAAATTGCCGTCCCGGAAACCGCAACTCATGAGGAGTCGCCCGCATGACCGCTGCCGTAGCCGCGCTGGCAGCCACGCCGTCCGCGCTGCCGCCGTTGAAGCTCGCCGGGCGCGAGGTGCTGCCGATCGTGCAGGGCGGCATGGGCGTGGGTGTGTCGGCGCACCGCCTGGCGGGTACCGTCGCCAGTCTGAACGCCGTCGGCACCTTGTCGTCGGTCGACCTGCGCCGCCATCACCCCGACCTGATGGCGCGCACGACGCACATCGGCACCGGACCCGACGCCAAGGCCAAGATCAACGCCGCCAACCTCGAAGCGCTCGACCGCGAGATCAAGGCGGCTCGCGCCATCGCGCAGGGACGCGGGCTGCTCGCAGTCAACGTGATGCGAGCGGTCTCCGAGTACGCGCCCTACGTGAGGCGCGCATGCGAAAGCGGCATCGATGCGGTGGTCGTCGGCGCCGGGCTGCCGCTCGACCTGCCCGATCTGACGGCGGATTTCCCGAAGGTCGCGCTGATTCCGATCCTTTCGGACGCGCGCGGCATCGCGCTCGTGCTGAAGAAGTGGGAACGCAAGGGGCGCTTGCCCGACGCGATCGTCATCGAGCACCCGAAGCACGCCGGTGGTCACCTCGGTGCGGCGCGCATCGATGAGCTCGCCGACGCCCGCTTCGAGTTCGAGCGCGTGATCCCCGAAGCGCGCGCCGCGCTGCGCGCGCTCGGTGCCGAAGACCGCGTGCCGCTGATCGCCGCCGGCGGCATCAACACGCCGCAGCGCGTGCGCGAGCTGATCGCGCTGGGTGCGGCCGCGGTTCAGCTCGGCACCGCGTTCGCGGTGACCGAAGAAAGCGACGCGCACCCGGAGTTCAAACGCGTTCTGGCCGGCGCGCAGCCAGAAGACATCGTCGAGTTCATCAGCGTGGCCGGCTTGCCCGCGCGCGCGGTGCGCACGCCGTGGCTGGAGAACTATCTGCGGCTCGCGTCGAAGTTGCAGGACAAGGCGGCGCGGCGGGGCGCCAAACCGCGCTGCACGATGGTCTTCGACTGTCTCGCTCAATGCGGGCTGCGCGACGGCATCGCGAAGTTCGGCCAGTTCTGCATCGACCACCAGCTTGCCGCCGCGCTGCGCGGCGACGTCGAGCACGGCCTGTTCTTCCGCGGCGCGGGCAAGCTGCCGTTCGGCACCCAGATCCGGCCGGTGCGCGATCTGATCGCGTTCCTGCTGGGCGAGCCCGTCGCTGCCGCCGCCTGAGGAGCGCGTGACGGAAGGCAGTGCCGGACGGGATAGCATCGACGCGCCGCACGCACCCCATTCATGTCGACGACATCGACTCGCAAAGACGAGGCCCGACGCGTGATCCCGCTCGCGGTGCGCGCCCATGCAGCGCCGCCCGGCCGTGCATCGCTGCGGTGGCTTGCGGTCGCGCCGCATCGCTATTTCTTCTTCCTCGGCATGCTCGGACTGACGGCGGCGTCGCTGTGGTGGCTCGTGCAGCTGTGGGCGCGCGCGATCGGCGCGCCGCTCGCGCTTGCGCTGCCGCCGGCGTGGCTGCACGGCTGGGCGATGGCCAACGGATTCCTGCCGTTTTTCATGTTCGGCTTCCTGTTCACCGCGGGTCCGAGGTGGCTCGCTGTCGCGCCGCCCGAGACCCGGACGCTGACGCCGGCCGGCGCGCTGGCGTTCGCCGGTTTCGCCCTTGCGCTGGCCGGCGCGCATGTCGACACGGCGGTCGTCGCCGCCGGCGCGCTGGCGATGGCCGCGGGCTGGGTCGCGCTGCTGTGGCGATTCCTTCGTCTGGTTCGCGCGAGCCGGCTCGACGACCAGGTGCACGCGCGACTCGCGCTCGCGTTCCTGACGGTCGGCGCGGCCGCGCATCCGGTCTTCGCCTGGGGTGCAACGCAGCTTTCGTCCGCGTGGATCCACACCGCCGAGATGATGTCGATCTGGCTGTTCATCGCGCCGGTGTACGTCACGGTCGCGCACCGGCTGATCCCGTTCTTCACCGCGAGCGTGGTGCCCTTCCTCGACGCCTGGCGCCCGTTATGGCTGCTCGCCGCGTTCGTCTCGGTCGTGATCGGGCATGGGCTGCTGCCGGTGGCGGGGTTGCTGCTGCCTTCGAAGGCGATCCAGTCGCTGCGGCTGGCGGTCGACGTCGCGGGCGCAGCGCTGCTCGTGTTCGTCGCCTGGCGCTGGGGTGTCGTGCAGAGCCTGCGCAACCGTCTGCTGGCGATGCTGCATCTGGGCTTCGTCTGGCTCGGCATCGCGTTCGCGCTGTACGCGTGGAACCAGGCGGTCGTGCTGCTCGACGCGCCGGCGGCATCGATCGGGCTTGCGCCGCTGCACGCACTGACGATGGGCTTCTTCGGTTCGGTGCTGCTGGCGATGGTCACGCGCGTGACGGCAGGCCATGGCGGCCGCACCCTTGCCGCCGACCGCCTGACCTGGGCGCTGTTCTGGGTGCTGCAGTTCGCCGTGCTCGCCCGGGTGCTCGCCGACGCCGCGCCGGCGCATGGCGCATGGCTTGCGCCCGCGGCGATCGCGCTGTGGTGCGCCGTGTTCGTGCCGTGGGCCGCGCGCAGCGTGCCGATCTATCTGAAGCCGCGCGCCGACGGCCGCCCGGGATGATGTACGCCACACTCAAGACGATCCATGTGGCGTGCGTGGTCGCCAGCGGTGCCGGCTTCCTGCTGCGCGGCGTGCTGATGCTGGCTGGCTCGCCGCTGCTCGCGACGCGCTTTGCCCGGGTCGCGCCGCACGTGATCGACACGGCCCTGCTTGTCGCCGGCGTGTCGATGGCGGTCATCGCGCGCATTTCGCCGCTTGCACACCCCTGGCTCGCAACCAAGATCGGTGCGCTCGTCGTCTACATCGTGCTCGGCTCGATCGCGCTGAAACGCGGCCGCACCCGCGCGATCCGCGCCGCCGCGTTCGCCGCCGCGCTGGCAACCTATGCCTACATCGTCGGCGTTGCGCTCACGCGCAGCCCCGCGCTCGTCTGATGGGATGGGTCATCCGGACGGAACAGGTTTCGGCCGACCGGTGTTTGCGCCAGATCAAATCATCGCGAGACCGGGCCGCTTAGCGTCGCTAATCCGGCGCTGCGGCAGCAGGATTTACGATTCGGCCGCCCGCGAAGACCAGGGAAACCCATGAGCACGATCGACTTCCGCACGCCCGCTGCGGGCTTCGACCAACCGCTCGAACTGTGGCTTGCCTGCCACGACCGGGTGCGGCGCATGTGCACGTTGCTGCAACGGCTGCACGAACACGTCCATACGAACGGCGCGGACGACCAGGCCAAGGTCACCGCCCTGTCGATCCGCCGCTATTTCGACGAGGCCACCCCGCGCCACCACGAAGACGAAGAAGTCGACCTTTTCCCCCGCCTGCTGAAGCATCTCGAAGGCCGGACCGAAAGCGAAGCCACCGGCGTGCGCAACGCGATCGCGCTGCTCGAAGGCGACCACCGGGAGATGCGCCGGCTGTGGTCGGTTCTGCGCGATGCGCTCGCCGCGATCGACGGCGGCGACGCCGGCGCGCTCGACGAGGCCGTCGTGGGGCTGTTCGTCAGCCGTTATCGCAGCCACTGCGAAGTCGAGGACACCGTCATCGCGCCTGCGCTGCGCCGCGCGCTGTCGGCGGAGGAACTCGGCGAAATCGGCCGCACGATGGCGCAGCGGCGCGGCGTCGACTGGGACGAGATCGCCGCACCGCGAAGCCGAGCGTAGGCCGACGCCAGGGTCTGCTGACATAGGCCTCAGGTCCGCGTGATCCCCGCCACCGCCGGCGGCTCGCGCCATGGCGATTGCGTGAAAGCGCGGCGAAAGCGCCACGTGCCCCATGGGGCCGACGGCGGGGATCACCCTGCGGAGCGGGGTGCCTTGGGCCGCATGGCGGCGTTGCGGCTCGGGGCCTTGGCTGCGGCCAACGGTCCCCTCGCCGCGCCTGGCCCTGCGACCCAATCCGACCCGCCGCAGACCCGATCCATATGCCAACAGACCCTAGCGGCAGCTTTGCGCGACGTTCGCAGGCATCGTCGCCGTCGCCTGCGTCATCGTGATCACGCATTGCGCGCCCGGGCAAACGCAGTGGTACACGGCGGCCTCGACGCGGCCCGGACCCGTCACGAGCGTCGGCCGCGAACACGTACAGCCTTCCGCATTGAACGGAACCTGTGCAACGACGGCCGACTTCGGCCAAGCGAGTATCGCCGCCGCGGCACACGCGGCGACGGCCCCGACGATCCACAGCGATCGCGTCGCATCCTCCTGTGCAGGTCGGCGGCGCGCCGATCGTACCGCCCAACGACCCCGCGGCGAGCTTAGGCGCCGGGCAGGCAGCCGGCAACGGCCGCCACGCGCGCGACCTGTGCGTGCGCTGCACCCGCAGCGCCACCGCCTGCGCCTTGTCGGGCCTTGGCCATCGGATACCGCACATCCGCACATCGCACTGCCGCGGCGGGCCGACCGCGCGCGGACCGCCTGCCAGCGGCCAGACCCACGACCGCGTGCCGAGCGGGCGAGCGCCGGCACGGTTGCGACGGACCACGCCGCCGCGGCCCGGTCGCCGGCAGGGGTTGCATTGGGCGGAGTCCGCCGCCAGATTGGCCGATGGAGGTGCCCATGGATCCGTCGACGAAACTGCCCGAAAACGTCGTTGCCATCGTTCCGATGCGCAACGTGGTTTTGTTTCCGAACGTGCTCGTGCCGATTTCGGTCGGCCGCGCCAAGTCGGTTGCCGCCCTTCAATACGCGCTGCAGAACAAGGTGCCGCTCGGAATCGTCCTGCAGAAAGACGGTCGGGTCGACGACCCGGGGCTAGACGATCTGTATTCGATCGGCACGCTCGCCAATATCGTGCACCATGTCGTGGCGGGCGACGGTCTGCATCACGCCGTGTGCCAGGGGATCGGCCGTTTCCGCATCACCGAACTCGTCGAGGGCTATCCCTTCGTCGCTGCGCGGATCGAACGCATCGAGGAGCCCGCGACACTTTCGCCGGAAGCCGAGGCGCTGGGCGTGCAACTGCAGGCCAAGGCGCAGGAAATCCTGTCGCTGCTGCCCGGGGTGCCGGCCGAGTTCGCGCAAGTCGTGCAGTCGACTCGCGCCCCCGGCCAGCTCGCCGACCTGGCCGCCAGTCTGCTCGACGCGGAACTGCCCGAAAAACAGGCGCTGCTGGAGACCGTGGCGCTCGAAGAGCGCTTGCGCAAAGTGCTGGAAATCCTGACGCGCCGCATCCAGGTGCTGCGTCTGTCGCAGGAGATCGGCGCGCGCACGAAGGAGGAGCTCGACGATCGCCAGCGCAAGTTCCTGCTGCGCGAGCAGTTGAAGACGATCCAGAAGGAGCTTGGCGAGGAAGGCGAGGGCGACGAAGACCTTGCGCAGCTCGAGGAGGCGATCGCCCGCGCCGGCATGCCGGCCGAGGCGGAGGCGCAGGCTCGCAAGGAGCTGCGGCGACTCAGATCGATGGGGCCGCAGTCGGCCGAGTACTCGATGTTGCGCACCTGGCTCGAGTGGATGACCGAGCTGCCGTGGCGGTTGCCGGAAGAAAAACCGATCGATCTGGCAGCCGCACGCGCCGTGCTGGAGGCCGACCACTTCGGGCTGGAGCGGGTCAAGCAGCGCATCGTCGAATTCCTTGCCGTGCAGAAGCTCAACCCGCAGGGACGCGCGCCGATCCTGTGCTTCGTCGGCCCGCCGGGTGTGGGCAAGACCTCGCTCGGGCAGAGCATCGCGCGCGCGCTCGGGCGCCCCTTCGTGCGCGTGTCGCTGGGCGGCGTGCACGACGAGGCCGAGATCCGCGGCCATCGCCGCACCTACATCGGCGCGCTGCCGGGCAACATCGTCCAGGCGCTGCGCAAGGCCGGCGCGCGCAACTGCGTGATGATGCTCGACGAAGTCGACAAGGTCTCGGCGAGCCTGCACGGCGACCCGTCCGCCGCGCTGCTGGAAGTGCTCGATCCCGAGCAGAACTCGACTTTCCGCGACAACTATCTCGGCGTGCCGTTCGACCTGTCGCGCGTCGTGTTCATCTGCACCGCGAACGTCATCGACAACATTCCGCCGCCGGTGCGCGACCGGATGGAGGTGATCGACCTGCCAGGCTACACGCAGGAGGAAAAACTCGAGATCGCGCGTCGCTACCTCGTGCCGCGGCAGCGGCAGGCGAACGGCCTGCACGAGGGGCAGTGCGACCTCACCGACGCGGCGCTGGCGGCGATCGTCGCCAGTTACACGCGCGAGGCCGGCGTTCGGCAGCTCGAGCGCGAGATCGGACGCGTGATGCGGCACGCCGCGACCCGGGTAGCCGAAGGCGCCGACGTGCACGTGCGGGTGGACGCAGCGGATCTGGAAGCGATCCTCGGGCCGGCGAAGTTCGAGCACGAAGCGGCATTACGAAGCGGCATCCCAGGTGTCGCCACCGGGCTGGCGTGGACGCCGGTCGGCGGCGACATCCTGTTCATCGAGGCCACGCGCGTGGCGGGCAGCGGCAAACTGATCCTGACCGGGCAGCTCGGCGACGTCATGAAGGAAAGCGCGCAGGCGGCACTTACTCTGGTCAAGGCGCGCGCGCCGGAACTGAACATCCCGGCGGCGATGTTCGACGGCGTGGACGTGCACCTGCACGTGCCCGCCGGCGCGATCCCGAAGGACGGCCCAAGCGCCGGCATCGCGATGTTCATCGCGCTCGTGTCGCTGTTCACCGATCGCCCGGTGCGCCCGGACGTGGCGATGACCGGCGAGATCAGCCTGCGCGGGTTGGTGCTTCCGGTCGGCGGCATCAAGGAAAAGGTGCTCGCCGCCCAGCGCGCGGGTATTTCCACCGTGTTGCTGCCGGCGCGCAACCGCAAGGACCTGCGCGACGTGCCTGAGTCGGCGCGCAACGCGCTGCGCTTCGTGTGGCTGGAAACGGTCGACGACGCGGTGCGCGCGGCGCTGGCGGACGTGGCGCGGCGCGCGGAGCCGGAGCTGCGGCTGATGTGACCCGAGCCGGAGGAAGGCGGTCGAGCCGCACAGGCATCGAGAACACAGAGGGAGGACCGAGCGCTGCGCACCCGCGCCCCGACGAGCCGGCGTGTGGAAGTCACCGGTGCGCAGGACCTCGACTGATCGCCGTTCTCCGTCGTGCCTTTGCGGTGAAGCGTCCGAACTGAAGTCGGCGCATTTCGCGCACGGCCTGCGCTGTCAGAAGCGCACGATCAACCCGAATCCGGCAGCCCACGCCTGGCCACGCTCGCTCGCCGCGTCGGGGCGCGGCCAGAAGTAGCCCACGACGAATTCGCCGAGCAGCCAGTCGCGATAGACGGGCTGCAGCCACTTCGTCTGTACGCCGTAGTCGGAGAACAAAATGCCGGTGTGCTGCGCGCCGGTGCCGATCGCCTCGAACGACAGCAGGCGGCCGCCCGCGACGACCTTGTGCGCACCGGCGACCGTCGACCACTCGTAGCGCCGCGATGCCTGGGTGATCGTCGCCGCGGTCAGCCAGCGCAGCGCCACCGTCGGCGACCAGGCGTATTCGTACGACAGCGCGGTGGTCGAACCGAAGCGATCGCTGAGCTTCCAGAAGAACGTCTGCCGGAACTCGACGAGGCTCGCCTCGCTGGCCACCCAGAAGTGCCGGAAACGGGCCTGCGCGTACGGCTTGATCCCCCGGAAGCCGGCGCGCAGATCGACCGCATCGCGCAGCACCACCCCGAGGCCCGCGAAGAACGACCGGTCCTCGGTCCGTTCGCCCAGCAGCCGGTTCTGGTTGACGAACGCCGGCGGCTGGTCGGCCACGCCCTCGCGTTCGTTGTCGCGGCCGACGAACAGATACGCCCGTTCCTCGAGGTTCGGCAGTCGCACGCGCGCGTTCAGCTGCACGCTGCTGTCGACACCCGCCCCCTGCCGCTTGCTGGTGAAGATGCTCAGGCGACCGTCCTTGACGTCCTTGCGCTCGTCGAACGGCTTGTCGCCAAACCAGCGATCCAGCCCGCGCGCCAGCAGCACGACCGTTTCACGCAGCACCGCGGGCGCGCGATCGACGGCGGGCCGCGCCTCGGTCGCAGCCGGCGGCGCTGGGGCGGCGACCGCGGCACCGGCGTCCTGTGGCCGATCAGGCGCCGGCTCGGAGGCGACGGCGGGCGACGGTTCGGCGGTCGCCTGCACCGGCGGCGGCGTGGGCGAATCCGGACGCTGGCCGCCGACGCTTAAGGCTTCTGCGCCGGGTGCCGGCGCCTGCGTCCCGGCGCTTTCGCCCTTCGGTATCGCTGCACAGGCAGCGAGCAAGACCGCGCCGCAGGCGACCGCCAGCGCCCGCGCGCGTCGAAGCACAGCGGCCCGTTCGATCAACCCGAATCCCTCACCACGGAGATCACCGCGCGCCGACAGCGGCGAAAAATCGCGGCCTTGCGCTGACGCCCGGCCAAACGCGCTTCAGAAAGCCTGTTCGCACGAAGGTTTGGTTTTCCTCGGCACGTTTCGCGTCTGTGTCGTACGAATGCGGCGATCAGGGGCGACGCTTCGGCCTGCGCGAAAATGGCCCGTCCGAACTTCGCGCACGCACCTGCGCCGCAGCGAAACTCGCGCGTTGGCTGCGGCGAATCCGGCGGCGCCGCGCGCATCCACGCCCGCGTCAACGGCGGCGTCCGCCGAGCAGCGAACCGAGCACCCCGCGCGTGATCTCGCGCGCGATCGACGATCCGATGGAACGCGCCGCACTCTTGGCAAGGGCATCGACCATGCCTTCGCGGCGGCCCCCGCGCGGGCCGGTCGAGCCGAACAGGATGTCGCCGAGCCCACCGAGCGCGCCTTTGCCGGCCTGCGCGGGTGCCGCTGCCCCTGCGGGTGCGCCCTGCGCGGCGGGTGCGGCGGCGGCGCGCTGTTTGAGCAGTTCGAAAGCGCTCTCGCGATCGACTGTCTTCTCGTAGACGCCGGCGACGACCGACGTGCGGATCAGCCGCTGGCGCTCCTCGGGCGTGATCGGCCCGATCTGGCTCGACGGCGGATAGATCCAGGCGCGCTCGGTGACCGACGGCGTGCCCTTGGCGTCGAGCAGCGAGACGAGCGCCTCGCCGACGGCCAGTTCCAGGATGGCGGCCTTGAGGTCGAGCTTCGGGTTCGGCCGCATCGTCTCGGCGACCGCGTTGACCGCCTTCTGGTCGCGCGGCGTGAACGCGCGCAGCGCGTGCTGGATGCGGTTGCCGAGCTGGCCGAGCACCTTCTCCGGAATGTCGAGCGGGTTCTGCGTGATGAAATACACGCCCACACCCTTGGAGCGGATCAACCGCACCACCTGTTCGACTTTCTCCAGCAGCGCAGGCGGCGCCTCGGAGAACAGCAGGTGGGCCTCGTCGAAGAAGAAGACGAGCTTGGGCTTGTCGCGGTCGCCGACTTCGGGCAGGTTCTCGAACAGCTCCGCGAGCAACCAGAGCAGGAAGGTGCCGTACAGGCGCGGGTTGTTCATCAACCGGTCGGCGGCGAGGATGTTGACGACGCCGCGGCCGTCGACCGTCTGCATCAGGTCGGCGATGTCGAGCATCGGTTCGCCGAAGAATTTCTCGCCGCCCTGTTCCTCGATCTGCAGCAGCCCGCGCTGGATCGCGCCGATCGAAGCCGCGCTGATGTTGCCGTACTGCGTCTTGAACTGCGCGGCGTTGTCGCCGACGTACTGCAGCAGCGCGCGCAGGTCCTTCAGATCGAGCAGCAGCAGGCCGTTGTCGTCGGCGATCTTGAACGCCAGCGCCAGTACGCCTTCCTGCGTCTCGTTCAGGTTGAGCAGCCGCGCGAGCAGCAGCGGACCCATGTCGCTCGCGGTGGCACGCACCGGATGGCCCTGTTCGCCCCACACGTCCCACAACGTCACCGGGCAGCCTTCCCACTTGGGCTCGGGCAGCTTCAGCATCTCGAGCCGCTGCTTCATCTTGTCGCTGAGGCGCCCGGGGTTGGCGATTCCGGTCAGGTCACCCTTGACGTCGGCCATGAAGACCGGCACGCCGATCCTGGAAAAGCCTTCGGCGAGCACCTGCAGCGTCACGGTCTTTCCGGTGCCGGTGGCACCGGTGATGCAGCCGTGGCGGTTGGCCAGCGCCGGCAGCAGCGCCAGTTCGTGGT
>CAZIJU010000100.1:0-13577 GCA_964539745.1 uncultured Burkholderiaceae bacterium
GGTGAAGATGCCGCCGCCGAGACGGGCGAAGATCGAGATCAGCGATGCGCCGAACGCGAAGCCGATCATCGGGTGCAGCAGCTCGCGCACGTTGGCGGACGAGTGCGTGGCCGTCAGGATCCAGTAGAAGCCGGCAACGCCCAGCAGACCCAGGCCGACGACCAGCAGGCCGGTGATCGCGCCGCCGCGGAACGCGACGTTCAGGGCCGGGTTTAGCCCTTGCGTAGCGGCCTGCGCGGTGCGTACGTTGGCGCGCACCGACACGTTCATGCCGATGTAGCCGGCGGCACCCGACAGCACGGCGCCGAGCACGAAGCCGATCGCGGTCCACAGCCCGAGCTGCGGCACGACCGCGATGATGATCGCCAGCACGACCCCGACGATGGCGATCGTGCGGTACTGGCGGTTCAGATAGGCCTGCGCACCGGTCTGCACGGCGGCGGCGATCTCCTGCATCCGCGGGTTGCCCGCGGGCTGCTTCAGGATCCAGGAAATCGACCACGCGCCGAAGACCACGGCCGCGAGGCCGCAGAGCAGGGCGAGCGTCAAACCAGACATGGGTCTTCTCCTCTCAGTGACGACGGTTGATTCGTTTTGTTTCAGCGTTCGAGTGCGTCGAACACGCGGTCGCGGACTTCGGCGACGCTGCCGACACCTGAAACCTTGCGATAGCGCGGCGCCATCGGATCGCCGCTTGCGGCCCACTTGGTGTAATAGTCCACCAGCGCGCGGGTCTGCGCGTGGTACACCTCGAGCCGCTTGCGCACGACTTCCTCGCGGTCGTCGTCGCGCTGGATCAGCGGCTCACCGGTCACGTCGTCCCGGCCCGCGACCTTGGGCGGGTTGAATTTGACGTGGTAGGTGCGGCCGCTGGCCAGATGCACGCGACGGCCGCTCATGCGTTCGATGATGTCGGCGTCGGGCACGTCGATCTCGAGCACGACGTCGACCTGGATGCCGGCCGTCTTCAATGCCTCGGCCTGCGGGATGGTGCGCGGAAAACCGTCGAACAGGTAGCCCGCCGCGCAGTCCGGCGCATTGAGCCGCTCTTTCACCAGCGCGACGATGATGTCGTCGCACACGAGTTGGCCCGCGTCCATCACCTTTTTGGCCGCCAGGCCGAGCGGCGTTCCCGCCTTGACCGCCGCGCGCAGCATGTCGCCGGTGGAGATCTGCGGAATACCGTAACGCTCCGCGATGAACGTCGCCTGGGTGCCCTTGCCGGCGCCCGGCGGTCCGAGCAGTATGACTCGCATCCCCCGTTGATCCCGCGCGTTTTTTGTGTCGTCGGCGCGCTCGCGATGTCGCGGCCGACAAGTCGGCGGATTCTAGCGGCAAAGGCTTGTGCGCCAGCGCGTCGCGGTCCGGTCGCGCTTGCGCGCGCGCAAGCCGACGGCGCGCGTCGCCCGAACCGTGTCAGCTTGCTGTAAGCAAAAGGGGGCTTTCCGCTGCGCCGGCCTGGCCGAAGCCGCAGGCGATCCCTTCAATCGATCCTGACGGATTCGAAGTTCAGCACGTTGTCCGCGCGATGCACGGCATGGACGTTGGCGCGCATCGCCCACGGGATCATCTGCCGGTGCAGCGGCACGTGGTGCACCTGGGCATTGTGTTCGGCGAGCGCCTGGCGGATCAGCTCGCGGCGCTTGCCGGCGTCCATCTCCGCGCCTGCGGCGTCGATCAAGGCGTCGAGCCTGGCGTTGACATACCGGCCATAGTTGAAGCTGCCGTTGCCGGTCTTTTCGTCCTTCGATCGCAGCACCGGCCACAGCGTCGTCTGCGCGTCGGTGATCGCGCCGCCCCAGCCGAGCATGAAAAAGCTCGTGTCGAACTTCTCGAGCTTCGGAAAATAGGTCGCGCGGGGCATCGCGGTGACCTTCGTCGTGATGCCGACTTTGGTCAGCATCGCCGCCACCGCGATGCAGATCTCCTCGTCGTTGACGTAGCGGTTGTTCGGGCAGTCGAGCGTGACCTCGAACCCGTTCGGGTACCCGGCGTCGGCCAGGAGCCGGCGCGCGCGCTGCGGGTCGTACGGCAGCCGCTTCTCCGCGTCGGGATTGGACGCCAGGATCGAAGGCGTGATGCCGCCCGTGGGCAGCGCCGAGCCGCGCATCGTGCGCGTGCGGATCGCTTCGATGTCGATCGCGTGGTAGACCGCCTGCCGCACCCGCACGTCCTTGAACGGGTTGCGGCCCTTGACGTTGGAATACAGCAGTTCGTCGCGGTACTGGTCGAAGCCGAAAAAGACGATCCTGTTTTCCTGTCCGCGCACGACCTTGACGTCCTTGATGCTCTCGAGACGAGCGAGATCCTGCGGCGGCGGGTCGAGCACGAAGTCGATCTGCCCGCCGAGCAGCGCGGCGGTGCGGGTCGCGTCCGCGCTGACCTGCGTGTAGACGACCTCGGTCACGTTGCCGGGCGCGCGCCCCTCCTTGATGCCCCACCAGTCGGGGTTGCGCTTCAGCACCGTCTTCACGCCCGGCTCGCGCGAGACGAGGATCCATGCGCCCGTGCCATTGGCGTTGCGCGATGCGTAAGTCTCCTCCCTGCCCTTGAAGTCGAGCGGCCGCTCGACCTTGTGCTTGACCGCCCAGGCACGGCTCATGATGTAGATCGTCGTGGCGTGCTCCAGCGTGATCGGGTTCGGTTTGTCCTGCACGAATTCGACCGTGTAGTCGTCGACCTTGCGCGGCTTGCCGACCGCGTTCGCGTACTGGCGAAGCTGCGAGTTGGGGTGCTGCGCGCGCTCGTAGCTGAACACGACGTCGTCGGCGGTGAACGGCGAGCCGTCGTGAAACTTGACGCCGCGCCTGAGCGTGAACCGCCACGTGGTCGGGCTCGTCTGCTCCCACGCGGTCGCCAGTCCGGGCACCAGTCGCAATGCGTTGTCGCGCATCACGAGCGTGTCGTGCACCGCCTGCGAGAACATGTTCGTCAGGCCTTCGTTCTGCGAGTACGGATCCGCGGTCTGCGGGTCGCCTTGCGAGGCCCAGCGCAGCGTCTTGCCAGCCGCGCTGCCGCACGCGAGCGCAGCGGCGAGCGCGGCGACGGTCATCAGTCGCTTCATCTTCTGTTCTCCTCCTGGAAGAGGCGCGCAGTCTAGCCGCGCCCGGCGAGCGCGGCCCGCGCGCGCGCCAGGTCCTCCGCGGTGTCCACACCCGGTGGCAGAGGTTCGGCAAGCATCAGCACCGCGATGCGGTAGCCGTGCGCGAGCGCGCGCAACTGCTCGAGGCTTTCGAAGACCTCGAGCGGATCACGCGCCAGCCGGGGATACGCGCGCAGGAAGGCGGCGCGATAGGCATACAGCCCGACGTGCCGCAGGGCGGGCAGCGCGGCGGGCAGCGCGGAGCGATCCGCCGCGAACGCGTCGCGCGCCCAGGGGATCGGCGCGCGCGAAAAAAGCAGTGCGCGGCCTGCCCGGTCGACGACGACCTTGACGACGTTCGGGCTGAAGAACTCGGCCGCGTCGTGCAGCGGATGCGCGGCGGTGGCGATCGCGCAGTCCGGCGCCTGCGCCAGCAGCGCCGCCACGTCGCCAATCACCGCTGGCGGGATCAGCGGCTCGTCGCCCTGCACGTTGACGACGATCGCATCGTCGGCCAGACCGAGCAGCGCGCAAGCCTCCGCCAGGCGGTCGGTCCCGGTGGGGTGCTCGGGGGCGGTCAGCACGACGTCGACGTCGTGTGCCCGGCAGGCGGCGGCGATCTCTTCGCCGTCGGCCGCGACGACGACCCGCTGCGCGCCGGCCGCGGCCGCCCGCTGCGCGACGCGAACGACCATCGGCACACCGCCGAGATCGGCGAGCGGCTTGCGCGGCAGCCTTGTCGATGCCAGCCGCGCAGGCACGATCGCGACGAAGCGCGGCGCGCTCATCGGTGCGGAGCGTGGCGCCGAGGCGCGGTCACTGCGATGGCGCCGGCTCGTCGAGCCGGCGCGCCTCGCTCTCGAGCATCACCGGGATGCCGTCGCGGATCGGGTAGGCCAGCCCGGCCGAGCGCGAGATCAGCTCCTGCCGCGCCTTGTCGTATTCGAGCGGACCCTTGGTGACCGGGCAAACGAGGATTTCAAGTAGTCGGTGATCCATCGGCAGCCTTCGCTTTGCTCAACTCCGCCGCGCGCGTTCCGTGCGCTTCGTCCGCGTGCGCGGCCGCGCGGATGCGCTGCTCGATTAGATCGATCAGCGCCGCATGCACCGTCGTTTGCAACGGCACCACGCAGATGCGGCCGTCGGCCGCGAGCGCCGGATTGCCGCGGCATTTTACGGCGTCCTTTTCGGTGATCAGCGCGCAGTCGAAGCGGCGGTTGGCAAACGGATTGTCCGCGTAATCGTAATGATCGGGCAGCGCCAGCTCGTCGAACTGCAGCCCGTGCGCGCGAAGCATCGCGAAGAACCGGTCGGGCATGCCGATTCCCGCAGCGGCGATCAGGCGCACGCCCTTGTCGCGTTGCTCTCGCGCCAGCTCGGCCAGGTCGACCTTGCGCGACGGGTCTTTCAGCGCGTAGATGGTGCCGAGCTGCGTTCGCATGAAGAAGTGCGGCGAATAGATGCGCACGGGCAGGATGTCGCCGTGGAAGACGACGGCGCTCACGTCCTGCAGCCGCTCGGGCGGGTCGCGCAACGGGCCGGCCGGTAGCAGCCAGCCGTTGCCCAGCCCGCGGTAGTGGATCACCGCGATCTCCACGTCGCGCGCAAGTCGCCGGTGCTGCAGCCCGTCGTCGGTGACGATGACGTCCGCGCGCGGGTGCAGGTTGTGCAGCAGCCTGGCGGCTGCGACGCGGTCGTGGCCGACGGCCACCGGAACGCCGGTGGCCTGCGCCATCAGCAGCGGCTCGTCGCCGAAGTCGCGCGCCGCGCCCCGCGGATCGACCTCGCGCGGCTCGCCGACGGCGGCGCCATAGCCGCGCGCGACGATGCCCGGATGCCAACCGCGCGCTTTCAGTGCGCGCACGATCTCGATGACGAGCGGCGTCTTGCCCGTGCCGCCGACGTACAGATTGCCGACGACGACGACGGGAACACCGACGCGCTGGGCGTGCACCAGACCGCTGCGGTAACGCCACGCATCCAAAGCACGCCAGGCGCGATGCAGGAGCGTCAGCGGATACAGCAGCCGCGCGCCGATGCCGCGCCGCTGCCACATGCGCAGCAGCGCTTGCTGCAGATACGCGCGCAGGGTCATGGCCTGCGTTGCTACCCGCCGTCCGGCAAACGGTCAGCCGACCACTTGCAGCCGATTCCCCGCCGCAATGGCCTGCGCGACCCGCGTGCAGCGCGCAGAAGGCCAAACGGTGGCGGCCCCGAGCGCAGCGCGGGACCGGCCGCAGGCCCACGGAGGAAGGTTTCGCGAAGCACTGCTTCGCGCCGCCGGAGCCGGGCGCGCCTGCAAGCGCGCCCGTCAAACGGGGGACAGGGCCATCGAGCGTTCACCGCGGCACCGACTGGACTAAAGCGCGACTACTTGACCGCAGCCGCGGACTGCCGCTGCGTGGCGAAGCTGATTCGCGACAAGCCGGCGAGTCGCGCGGCTTCCATCACGTTGATCACCGACTGGTGCGGCGCCTGCGCGTCCGCGTTGATGACCAGCAACGGGTTGTCGCGCCCTTTGGCTGCGCGCTGCAGCACTTCGGAGAACGCGGCGGCGTCGGTAAACGGTGTCAGCGCGCGATCGATCGCCACCCGGCCATCGGCCGTGATGCCGACCTGGATCTCGTTCGGCCGGCTCTGACTCTTGACCGCGTCGGCGCGCGGCAGCTCGATCTGCAGTTCGGCGAACCGGGCGTACGTCGTACTGACCGCAAGGAAGATCAGCACGATCAGCATCACGTCGATCAGAGGAATCAGATTCATCTCCGGTTCCTCGTCCAGCGGGCGGCGGAAGCGCATCAGCCGCCCCGGCCCATCAGCCGCTCGTTGTACAGCGTGTCGAGCAGGCGTTGTGCCTGGTCTTCCATGTCGACCAGCATGTCCTCGACGCGCGTGCGGAAGTGGCGGTAGAACAGCACCGCGGGCACCGCGACGATGATGCCGAAGGCCGTGCAGTACAACGCTATCGAGATGCCGTGCGCGAGCTGCTGCGGGCTGGAGCCGGCCTGCTGCGACGCGAAGATCTCGATCATGCCGACCACGGTGCCGAGCAGGCCGAGCAGCGGGGCGATCGACCCGATCGAACCGAGCAGCGTCAGGTACCGTGAAAGGTCATGCGCGACGTGGCTGCCGGCGTTGGCGACCGCCTCGCCGGCGATGTCGCGCGGCGCGCGCTCGTTGCGCAACGCTGCCGCGAGCACGCGCCCGAGGGGAGAGTTCTGCTCGAGCTTGGCGATCACCTCCGGCGTGACTTGGCGCCTGGCGTGCAGCGACAACACATCTTGCAGCAGCGTCGGGGGCACGATGCGGACACGCCGCAGGGATGCGCTGCGTTCGATGATCAACGCGAGCGCGACGATGGAAGCGATGATGAGCGGCCAGATCGGCCAGCCGATGGCCTGTACGATCGCGAACAAGTGCGGAGTCCTTCCCGAAGCGCCGATGCGGAGAAAGCGCGCAGTTTAGTGGCTATGAAATCACCGGCAAATTTCCACAGAATCTGTGGACAAGTGTGTGAACAAACGGCGCGAACCGTCGGCAAGTCCGCGCGGTCACGTGCTTTCGGTTGCTTGCCCATTCGTTGAGCACGGCGAAAAACGCATGCAAATCAATGCCTTATCCGATAGGGCTCGGCCGCAGGGCCGCGAGGCTGCGAGCTCCGCGGCCAAACCGCGCCAGTGTGGACAGTTTCGTCGCGGAGATCCGCATGCCTCCTGAGTTTGCCGAGCCAGACCCAGCAACGGCGCGGGAAACGCTGACGGTTTCCCTGCTGAACCGCGCCGTGGCTGGCTTGCTCGCGCGAGGCTTCCCGCTGGTGCGGGTTCGCGGCGAGATCGCCAACTTCACGCGCGCCGCCAGCGGGCACTGGTACCTGACGCTGAAGGACGATGCCGCGCAGGTGCGCTGTGTGATGTTTCGCGGACGCAATGCGCTCGTCGAGTTTGCTCCGCGCGACGGCGACGCGGTCGAAGTCCTCGCGCAGGTCGGGCTGTACGAGCCGCGCGGCGAGTATCAGCTGACGCTCGAGTCGATACGTCGCGCTGGGCAGGGGCGGCTGTTCGAGGAGTTCCTTCGTCTGAAGGCACGGCTGGCGGCCGAGGGGCTGTTCGACGAGGCGCGCAAGCGTGCGCTGCCGCGGTTTCCGCGTGCGGTCGGCATCGTGACCTCGCTGCAGGCCGCCGCGCTGCGCGACGTCGTGACCACGCTTGCGCGTCGTGCGCCGTATTTGCGCGTGCTGGTCTATCCGGTACCCGTGCAGGGCGCCGGCGCCGGTGAACGCATCGCCGCCATGTTACAGGCGGCGAGCCGCCGCGCCGAGGTCGATGCGCTACTGCTGGTGCGCGGGGGCGGATCGATCGAGGATCTGTGGGCTTTCAACGAAGAGGCCGTCGCACGCGCGATCCGTGCATGCCGCGTTCCCGTGATCGTCGGAGTCGGTCACGAATCCGACTTCACGATCGCCGACTTCGCTTCGGATGTGCGGGCGCCGACGCCGACCGCTGCGGCCGAGCTGGTCGCGCCCGATCGCGACACGCTGCTCGCAGCGTTGGACGAACGAGCGGCCGCACTGCGGCGCCAGCTCGCGTCGGTGTTCGGGCGCGCGCAGCAGCGGCTGGACTACGCAGTGCGCGCGCTGGCCGCGCCGCGCGCGCCGTTGCGCGGGCTCGAGCTGCGCCTGCTCGAGCGCCGCACGCGCCTGGCGCGCGCCGCGGCACGCGTCGCGGACAGGCTGCGCGAACGTCTCGCCGGCGCGCTGCGCCGTCTCGCGCAGGCAGCACCTGCGCCGCTGCGAACGGCGCCGCACGTGCAGGCGACCGTCGGCCGTCTGACCGCGGCCGCAACCGCGCGCCTGCATGCGGACCGCCTGAAGCTCGCGCAGCTCGACGCCCGCCTGCAGGCGCTCGATCCGCTGGCCGTGCTGGCGCGCGGCTACAGCGTTGTGCGCGACTCGTCCGGCCGCGTGGTGCGCGAAGGCCGCGCGCTCGCGCGCGGCGAACGGCTCGACATTCGCTTCGCCGAAGGCGGCGCGCACGCGCGCGTGGAGGACAGCTATTGAATCGGCGCGTCGGACGCCAGGCGCGCTGTGTTAGATTCGCGGCCCCTGATCGAGCGGTCGCAGGCAAGATGCGAAGCACGCGCGGCCGTGTGTGTCTTCTTTCGTGAGAGGAGAGTCGAAGATGGGAGCCATCTTTCAATCGCTGGGCCGCACGGTGGCGGCCGGTGTCGTTCTGCTCGTCATCATCGTGCTGCTCGCCGGCGCACTGACGGGGCAGTACGTCTCGATCGACATGGGATGGTCGCGCTTTTTCATGCGCTGGCTGCACGTGCTGTCGGGCGTGATGTGGATCGGGCTGCTGTGGTACTTCAACTTCGTGCAGATTCCGTCGATGCCGAAGATTCCGGACGAGCAGAAGCCGGCGGTCAGCAAGGTGATCGCACCCACGGCGCTGTTCTGGTTCCGCTGGGCGGCGCTGGCGACCGTCGTCACCGGTCTGCTGCTTGCCTGGATGAACGGCTACCTGTTGCAGGCGCTGGCATTCACGAAAGGCGTTCATCCGATCGGCATCGGCATGTGGCTCGGATTGATCATGGCCTTCAACGTGTGGTTCATCATCTGGCCGAACCAGAAGAAGGCACTCGGTATCGTGCAGGTCGACGCCGACGCGAAGGCGAAGGCTGCGCGCCTGGCGATGCTGACCTCGCGCTTTAACACGATGCTGTCGATCCCGATGCTCTACTGCATGGTCGCGCAGCAGAACGCCGGACTCTGACACCGATCCGACTCCGCGCCGGCACACGAGAAAGGGGCCTGCCGGCCCCTTTTTTGCCGGCTGGCGCGCGGCGGTGGCTCGAGCGCTAACGCGGGCGCGGCAGCCCCGCCAGCGTCGCGCCCGGGCCAATGCCGCGCTTTGCGAACCAGCCCTTTTCCATCTCGAGCGCAAAGCGCACCGGGCGCTGGGCGCAATGGCTCGTTTCGGTCCGGGGCGCCATGTCCTCGATGTTGACGATGGTTCCGTCGTCATCGACGAAGGCGACCGACAGAGGTAGCAACGTGTTACGCATCCACATGCAGTGGATGGCCTTCTGATCGAACACGAACAACATGCCGTGGTTCGGCGCGAGGGAGTCGCGGAACATCAACCCGCGCGTGCGGCTCGGATCGCTGGCAGCGACTTCGGCGGTGATCAGGTGGATGCCTGCGCTCAGCTTGATCGTCGGCAACGCGGGCTGCGGCCCCTGGGCGCTTGCCGGAGCGATACAGGCCAGCGCCAGCGCCAGGGCGGATAGACGTTTGTGGATGGCGGCGGACTTCATCGACGGGCGGCAATAGCGACGCGCCGGCATTGTAAGGAGACCGGTTGGCGGTCCTACCGCAAAGCGGCGGCGCCGGAACAAAAAAGGCAGGGTCGCCCCTGCCTTTGCCGATCGTGCGGATCGATTACTTCTTGGCTTCGGCCGCTTTGGCGTCGCCGGCCTTCTTGGCCTTGGCCTTGGTCTTCTTGGTGACCTTTTTGGTTTCGCCTTTCATCTCGCCCTTGGCTTCCGCCTTGGCTTCGGCCTTGGCGGGCGCCGCGGGCTGCGCCGGCGTGGCGGGGGCGGCCGGCTGGGCCTGCGCGAACACGGCACCGGCGAAGAGCGTCGAGACGAGGGCGGCGAGCAGCTTGTTCATGCGTTTCTCCCTGGAGAACTCAAGTTGGAACATGACGACGATGGCCCGGATGGGCGACCGCGGACGAGAACTCGTCGAGCGGATAACGGCGGCGCGACGCGGTGGGTTGACCGGTGCGGCGACCGCGGACGAGTAAACTCGTCGCGTCGGGGCGGTGCGACGGACGAAGGCGCTGGTCGCACCCGGAACCGCGAACAACGAGCGAAAGGCGAGCGGAAACGTCATGTATCAGCACATCAAAGTGCCCAGTGCAGGCCGGAAGATCACCGTCAACAAGGATTACACGCTGAACGTGCCGGACCAGCCGATCATCCCTTACATCGAGGGCGACGGTACCGGTGTGGACATCACGCCGGTGATGATCAAGGTGGTCGACGCGGCGGTGGCAAAGGCGTACGGGGGCAAGCGCAAGATTGTCTGGATGGAGGTCTACGCCGGCGAGAAGTCGACCAAGGTCTACGGTCCCGACGTCTGGCTTCCCGACGAAACGCTGGCGGCGCTGCGCGAGTACGTGGTGTCGATCAAAGGGCCGCTGACTACCCCCGTCGGCGGCGGCATCCGCTCGATCAACGTTGCCCTGCGGCAGGAACTCGATCTGTACGTCTGTCTGCGCCCGGTACGCTACTTCAAGGGTGTGCCCAGCCCTGTGCGCGAGCCGGAGAAAACCGACATGGTGATCTTCCGCGAGAACTCCGAAGACATCTACGCCGGCATCGAGTTCGAGGCGGAAAGCGACAAGGCGCGCAAGCTGATCAAGTTCCTGCAGGATGAGATGGGGGTCCGGAAGATCCGCTTTCCCAATACGTCGGGCATCGGCATCAAGCCCATTTCGCGCGAAGGCACCGAGCGGCTGGTGCGCAAGGCGATCCGGTACGCGATCGACAACCGGCGCAAGAGCGTGACCTTCGTGCACAAGGGCAACATCATGAAATTCACCGAGGGTGCGTTCGCCAAGTGGGGCTACGGTCTGGCGCAGCGTGAATTCGGCGCCGAACTGCTCGACGGCGGGCCGTGGATGAAGATCAAGGCCAGCCACGGCGACATCGTCGTGAAGGACGTGATCGCCGACGCGTTCCTGCAGCAGATCCTGCTGCGGCCGGCCGAGTACGACGTGATCGCCACGATGAACCTGAATGGCGACTACATCTCCGACGCGCTGGCGGCGCAGGTCGGCGGCATCGGCATCGCGCCGGGCGCCAACCTGTCGGATTCGGTGGCCATGTTCGAGGCCACGCACGGTACCGCTCCGAAGTACGCCGGCAAGGACTACGTGAACCCGGGCTCCGAAATCCTGTCGGCCGAGATGATGCTGCGGCACATGGGATGGATCGAGGCGGCGGATCTGATCATCAAGTCGATGGAGCGCGCGATCCTGAGCAAGAAGGTGACCTACGACTTCGCGCGTTTGATGGAGGGTGCGACACAAGTGAGCTGTTCCGGCTTCGGCCAGGTGATGATCGACCACATGTGAGGGGCAGGGAGGTCGACAAAAAACCCCGCCGAGGCGGGGTTTTTTGTCGATGCGGAGCCCGGTTTCCGATCGGAGCCGTGGGACGGGCCTAGCTACCGGTCGTGATATTCGACGCCTGCTTGCCCTTCGGACCCTGCACGACCTCGAAGACGACCTTCTGCCCTTCCTTCAGCGTCTTGAAGCCGTTCATCTGGATCGCCGAAAAATGCGCGAACAGATCCTCGCCGCCGTCGTCCGGCGTGATGAAGCCGTACCCCTTCGCGTCGTTGAACCACTTGACGGTACCCGTTGCCATAATGCTTTCCTCTTCCTGCATCCTCACGCGAGGGGTCATGGCGCGCCGCGGCACGCGGCTGCGGTGTCCTCCCGACTCCTCTCCCCGCCGGCGGGGCGAGGGAAACGCAAGACCGCCGGCGATCCGTCATTCGCCCTTGTTGTTCCTGCGGACGGACGGTGCATTCTTGGAGTTCGGCAGCCGGGCGTCAAGAGCCGGAGGCGCCGGCGGGCCGAAGGCAGCGCATTCGGCCGTCGCGCGCGAGCGACAGGCTGCGCGCACCGACGACTCCGCACCGGGACGATGACCGCGAGCGCCGGTTTTGTGCATAGCATCGAGCGCAATCGGGGCGGGGCGGCGGCAAGGGGGCCCGGTGCCGTTGCCGACGCTTGCGCGCGATGCGGATCAGCGGTCGAAAGGCGGCGCTGCGCGCCGTCGGGAGGGGCACCGAGATAACATATGATTGACCTGCTTATCGGGTACGGCGCAGGTCGGGCGAATTTCTTAGAATGGCCTCATGAGTGAGCGGATCGGCGAAGGCACGGTCGTCGAGAAGCAGGTTTCTCGCGTTAAGCCGCCACCGATGTATCAGGTGGTCCTGCTCAACGACGATTTCACCCCGATGGAGTTCGTCGTCGGCGTGCTGCAGAAATTCTTCGGCAAGGGGCGCGAGCAGGCGACCCAGATCATGCTGAAGGTGCATCATGAGGGCCGCGGCGTGTGTGGCGTCTATCCGCGCGACATCGCCGCCAGCAAGGTCGAGCAGGTTTGCAGTTATTCACGCCAGCATCAGCATCCGCTGCAGTGCGTGATGGAGGAAGCATGATTGCGCAGGAACTGGAAGTCAGCTTGCACATGGCCTTCGTCGAGGCCAGGCAAGCGCGACACGAATTCATCACCGTCGAGCACCTGCTGCTTGCGCTGCTGGACAACCCGTCCGCGGCCGAGGTGCTGCGCGCCTGCGCGTGCAATATCGAGGACCTGCGCAAGAGCCTGCAGAATTTCATCGCCGACAACACGCCGGTGCTGCCGCCCAATTCCGAGGCTGATACGCAGCCGACGCTGGGGTTCCAGCGCGTCATCCAGCGCGCGATCATGCACGTGCAGTCCACGAGCAATGGCAAGAAGGAGGTGACCGGCGCCAACGTGCTGGTGGCGATCTTCGGCGAGAAGGACTCACACGCGGTCTATTACCTGCACCAGCAGGGCGTGACGCGTCTGGACGTCGTCAATTTCATCAGCCACGGGATCACGAAGGCGCCGTCCGAGAACGAGAAGTCCGGCAAGGGTCACAGCGGCGAGCAGGACGAGCAGCAAAGCGAAGGCCGCGAGCAGACCTCTCCGCTCGAGCAGTACACGATGAACCTGAACGCGCTTGCGCGCGACGGCAAGATCGATCCGCTGATCGGCCGCGAACCCGAGGTCGAACGCGTGATCCAGGTGCTGTGCCGCCGCCGCAAGAACAACCCGCTGCTGGTCGGGGAGGCGGGTGTCGGCAAGACCGCGATCGCGGAAGGTCTCGCATGGCGCATCGTCAAGGGCGACGTGCCCGAAATCCTCGAGAAGTCCACCGTGTACTCGCTGGACATGGGCGCACTGCTGGCCGGCACCAAGTACCGCGGCGACTTCGAACAGCGCCTGAAGGCCGTGCTCAAGCAGCTGAAGAGCAACGTGAACGCGATCCTGTTCATCGACGAGATCCACACGCTGATCGGCGCCGGCTCCGCATCGGGGGGCACGCTCGACGCGTCCAACCTGCTGAAGCCTGCGCTGGCGAGCGGGCAGTTGAAGTGCATCGGGGCGACGACCTACAACGAGTACCGCGGGATCTTCGAGAAAGACCACGCGCTGTCGCGGCGCTTCCAGAAGATCGACGTGAGCGAGCCGACGGTGGCGCAGACGATCGAGATCCTGAAGGGGCTGAAGTCGCGGTTCGAGGAGCACCATGGCGTCAAATACTCGGCCGGCGCGATCACCGCGGCGGCCGAACTGTCGGCCAAGTTCATCAACGACCGGCATCTGCCCGACAAGGCGATCGACGTGATCGACGAGGCCGGCGCGGCGCAGCGCATCCTGCCGG
>CAZIJU010000101.1:0-13314 GCA_964539745.1 uncultured Burkholderiaceae bacterium
GGCGATGGTCGGCTACCGCAACGAAAACAGCCAGGGCCACATCATCACGATCGAAGATCCGATCGAGTACGTCCACCCGCACCGCAACTGCATCGTCACGCAGCGCGAAGTGGGCGTCGATTGCGACAGCTGGCAGGTGGCGCTGAAGAACACGCTGCGGCAGGCGCCCGACGTGATCCTGATCGGCGAGGTGCGCGACCGCGAGACGATGGAGCACGCGATCGCGTTCGCCGAGACCGGCCACCTGGTCATGTGCACGCTGCACGCGAACAGCACCAACCAGGCGCTCGACCGCGTGATCAACTTCTTCCCGGAGGACAAGCGCAGCCAGCTTCTGATGGATCTGTCGCTGAATCTGCGCGCGATGATTTCGCAGCGGCTCGTCGCGTTCAAGGACCGCAAGGGCCGCATCCCGGCGGTCGAGATCATGCTGAACTCGCCGCTGATCTCGGACCTGATCTTCAAGGGCGAAGTGCACGAGATCAAGGACGTGATGAAGCGCTCGCGCGAGCAGGGCATGCAGACTTTCGACCAGGCGCTGTTCGACCTGCACGAGCGCGAGCTGATCTCCTACGAGGACGCGCTGCGCAACGCCGACTCGGTCAACGACCTGCGGCTGCAGATCAAGCTCAACTCCAAGCTGTACGGCGGCGTCGCGGGGATTCACAAGGGCATCGAGCACCTCGGGCTGGCCGGCTGAGCGGCGCATCGGATTTGGCCGACGCGGCGCGACGGCGCCCGACCGTCCCCGCCCGGCGAAGACGAAGACGCGACGATGCGCGCCGGCGCTTCGCGTACTACGATGCCGCCTCGACGCTTTTGCATGGAGGACACCATGACGGTTCGCACCTCGTCGGCGGAATGGACAGGCACGCTGAAGGAAGGCGCCGGCACGATGCGGCTCGGCAGCGGGGCCTACGAAGGGCCGTTCACCTTCGCTTCGCGTTTCGAATCGGGCCCGGGCACCAATCCGGAGGAACTGATCGGCGCCGCGCACGCGGGCTGCTATTCGATGTTCCTGTCGGCGCTGCTGACCAAGGCGGGCTTTGCGCCAAAGCGCATCCATACCACAGCCGCAGTTCACCTCGGCGAAGGACCCGCGATCGACCTGATCGAGCTGACGACCGAAGCGGAGGTGCCCGGCCTGGCGGCCGCGGACTTCCAGCAGCACGCGGAAGCCGCGAAGCAGGGCTGTCCCGTATCGAAGGCGCTCGCCGGACCGCGTATCGTGCTCAACGCCAGGCTTGTCGGCTGACGGGCGCTCGGGTCGAACGAAGGCGTGCTTGGCGGCCCCGGCAGGGGCGATCGGTCGCCCGGCGAGTGCCGGACCCGATTCATGGCGCAGGCAAGCGGGTCCGGTTCTGCGCCTCGCGCAACCGCGACGATGCGCGCAGCGCTGTTCTCCTTGGCGCCGCGCGCTGCCCATCGCTCATGACGAAAGAATCGAAGATGACCACCGTTTATGACTTCTCAGCCAAGACCATCGACGGCAAGACGAAGAAACTTGCCGACTACAAGGGCAAGGTGCTTCTGATCGTCAACACCGCGAGCCGCTGCGGGTTCACGCCGCAGTACAAAGGGCTCGAGGAGCTGCACCGGCGGTTCGCCAAACGCGGTTTCGCCGTGCTCGGTTTTCCGTGCAACCAGTTCGGCGAGCAGGAACCGGGGGCCGAGTCCGAGATCGCCGAGTTCTGCGAGACGAACTACGGCGTGACCTTTCCGATGTTCGCGAAAGTCGACGTCAACGGCGAAAACGCGCACCCGCTGTTCAAGTACCTGACGTCGGCCAAGCCCGGCTTGCTCGGATCGGAGGCGATCAAATGGAACTTCACCAAGTTCCTCGTCGGCCGGGACGGCAAGGTGATCGAACGCTACGCGCCGACCACCAAACCCGAGGACATCGCCGCCGACATCGAGAAGGCGCTTGGCTGAACGGGCTCGCTGCGCTGACATCCGTCGCGGACGGCTGCCGGCGCCGTGCATCGAGCGCCGCCCGCCGGAACCGGGCGCGGCGGCGCCGCGGCGCTATTCGCACAGGCCCAGGATCTTCTGCTCCGTCGTGCAGGACTTCGCCTGCGCCGGCCGTGCGCGCGCGGCGAGGCAGCGCTCGAACTCGCGCGCAATCGGCGGGAAGTAGGCCCAGCCGCGGCCCAGGTCGGGCATCGCCAGCTCGACCTCCTTCCACTTCGGATGCCCCTCGGCCTGCAGCGTGCCGAAGTTCTCGCACAGCGCGCGCGCGAAACGCGCGAGCCGCGCCTGCGTGGCCGACTGGTTGTAGTCGTAGGTGACGAGGAAAGCCTTCACGGCGAGGCTGGGCACGTCCTCGGTCAGAAGATTGGGGTGCAGCGAAGCGCGCACGCTCGTCGGGAAATAGGTCTTCAGCGCCGCCTGGCTCGCCGGATGCTTGGGATCGAGCTTCAGCAGCTTGATCAGCGCGCGTGCCTCGGGTTTCATGTCCGTCAGCAGCTTCGCGGGTTGTCCCGCAACGACCACGACGACGTCGATCGACTTGTCGGTGACGAGCCGGACGAGCGCCTCTTCGTTCGACAGGAACGAGATGTTGGCGTCGGGCAGCGGACGATCGAACATCAGCCGGTACAGCGTCGTCGCCGACATCGCGGTGCCGCTGCGCAGCAGGCCGACGTTGATCTTCGCGTCGCGGATCTCGTGCACGTAGGTGTACGGCGCGTCGGCGCGCGCGATGAAGTAGATCTCTTCGTTGTACAGCGGCAGGATCACGCGCAGCGGGCGGATGATGCGCGCGGCTTCCGCGTGGCCGCTCGCGCCCTGGTTGATATAGGCCTGGTACACGTCGGACTGCACCAGCGCGAACTTCACGCCCGGCTCGTAGCGCAGCCGCTGCACGTTCTCCGAAGATCCGGCCGAGGGCAGCACCTCCAGATCGATGTCGGCCGCGGGTGCGACGTACTTGGCCAGATCGCGTCCGATCTGGATGTAGGTTCCGCGTTCGGAAGCGGTGACGATCTTGTACGGCGTGCCCGCCGCCGCGATGCCGTGGGCCAACGCGATCGTGCAGGCGAAGAAGGCGGTGTTGCGCAGTGAGCGGAGCATGAGGGTTCAGTTTCCTTCCGGTTTGGGTTCTGGCGTACACAGGCCCAGCGCTGCGACGGCCGGCGTGCACTCGCTCAGCGCGGGCGGAAGCGCAGGTGCCGTTGGCGCGGCGGCGGGGCGTCCTGCGCCGGGCGGCGCGACGTCGCGCCGTTCCCGTGGGGCCCTTTTAGTCGAACCCGCCGCCGGCGGCGGCGCTGCAGGTTCGGCTGCCGGAGCCGCCGCGGGCGTCGGCGGCGCCGCGTTCGTCTGGTCCGCGCCCGGGGGCGGCGCCGGCACGACCATTGGGGCGGACTGCGGCGCGGCCGGAACTTCAGCGCGATCGGGCCGCTGATTTGCGCCGCCAGTCCGCCATGCCTTGAGAGCCAATGCGCCGAACGCGGCGACGATCGCTGCGATGGCCAGGACTGCGGCGGCCCTCGGCGCGCGCCACGTGCGTGCCGGCGGCCTCGTGACGTCGGTCACGATCGAGAGGTTTACGGTCGTGACCGCGCTTTCGACCACGATCGGCGTTGAGTGGGCCGGGCGCGGCGGAAGAACTTCGATCGCGGGTTGCGCGCCGTTGCCTCCGACAGGCTGGGTCCCGGCTCGGTCGAAGGCCGGTGCGCCGGTTTCGGCGTCGGCCTTGCCGCGCGCTTCATCGCCGGAGAACGCGGCAGCGATCGTCGTCGTCGTGGCTGACGCCGAGACCGCTTCTGCGACCGGACGTCCGGGTGTCGCGATCACGAGCGGCGGGATCATCGCCGGCCCGGGAGCAGCCGGCGGCGCGACCTCGGGCGCGGTCAGCTCGGGCAACTCGGTGCCGCACGACTGGCAATAGCGCGACACGGCATCGTTGGCCGACCGGCACAGCCGGCAGAACCTGACCTGCAGCGGCGCGCCGCACTTGCCGCAGAACCGCGAGTCCGGCGGATTCGTGTGGTCGCACTCGACGCAGATGCGGAACAGCATGGGGAAGACTCGATGCGTCGTCGGCGACCGCGCAAGACGCGACTGCCGATCGCACAATCGAATTGCAGCGTAGCGCAGCGCGCGCGATCCGGGAGAAAGTCGTCGCTTTGCGGCGGTCCTCGGTGGCTCCGGCGGTCGGCAGGCGTGGCTACGCCGAGGCATCGCCGCGCGGCCGATAGGTGCCCGCGACGATCTCGAAGCGGAAGAACCGGCATTCCAGCGGTCCGTTGAACAGCACGGTCTTGCGCGTCTCCTGTAATCGCATCTGGCGCGGAAGTCCGCGATCTGCCGTCAGGATCCATGCGGTCCAACCCGCGAACGACTGCTTCAGCCGGTCGGCGACTTCGCCCATCATCTTCGGCACCGGCGCGGACTTGGGGTGGCTCTGCTCGCCGTACGGCGGGTTGGTGACGATCAGCCCGACCGGCGCGGGCGGCTCGATCCTGCGCGCATCGACGGCCGCCAGGCGCAGGCGGCCGTCGGCAAGCCACGCGTCGAGCCCGGCGAGGCCCGCGTTCCTGCGCGCCGTCTCGACCACGCGCGTCGAGATGTCCGACCCCGCGATCAGCGCGGCGGAGCGATCGTCGATCGCCGCGCGCGCCTGCTCGCGCAGCGCGCGCCAGGCCGCGGCGTCGAAGCTCTGCAGCTTTTCGAACGCGAAACGGCGTTGCAACCCGGGCGCGCGGCGCGCGGCGATCGAGGCGGCTTCGATGACGATCGTTCCGCTGCCGCAGAACGGATCGAGCAGCGGCCGCTCGGGCGTCCAGCCCGCTGCCGCGAGCAGCCCGGCGGCGAGGTTCTCCTTCAGTGGCGCCTCGCCCTTGTCCTCGCGCCAGCCGCGCTTGAAAAGCGGCTCGCCCGACAAATCCAGATACAGCGTGGCCGTCGTCGCGTCGAGGTACACGAACACCCGCACGTCGGGGCGCGCGCGGTCGATCGAAGGGCGTTCGCCCGCCTGCGCGCGCAGTCGGTCGACGATCGCGTCCTTGACCGTCAGCGTGGCGAACTCGAGGCTCGCCAGCGGCGAGCGCGACGCGTTCAGGTCGACGCGCAGCGTCTGCTGCGGCGAGAAGTGCCGCTCCCAAGGCAAATCGGCGGCAAGCGCGTACAGACTCTTTTCGTCGCGATAGGGGGCCTGTGCGATCCGCCACAGCACGCGGCTGGCGATGCGCGAGTGCAGGTTCGCCGCGTAGGCCGTGCGCAGTTCGCCCGCGAAGGCCACGCCGCCGGACTCGGCGCGCACCGCGCTCGCGCCAACCGCGGCGAGTTCGGCGGCGAGCACCGCTTCGAGCCCGCGCGGACAGATGGCGAAGAAAGATTCGGTCACGTATTTGTTTGGCGTGCGCCGGCGGCGGATCGGGCCGGGCGCCTGCATTCCTACAATGCACGCATTTCATCCCGGAGGGTAGCCACGATGGAACCGACTGTCTTCACCCGCATCGTCCGCGGCGAGATCCCGGCGGCTAAGGTCTACGAGGACGAGCACACGATCGCTTTCATGGATGCGGGGCAGGTCAATCCCGGGCACGTGATCGTCGCGACCAAAAAGCAGATCGAGACGATCCTCGAACTCGACGACGCGCTGGCCGCCGCGCTGTTCATGACGGCGGTGCGGGTGGCGCGTGCGGTCGATGCCGCGTTCAAGCCGGAGGGCATCACGGTGCTGCAGGCGAACAAGCCCGCCGGCTGGCAGACCGTGCCGCACGTGCATCTGCACGTGCTGCCGCGCCACGCGAACGACGGGGTGGGGCTCACCTGGCCGCGCAAGAACCCGCCGCTGGAGGAACTGCGCGCGCTCGCCGCCAAGATCCGCGTCGCCTGAACCGCGCTCAGCGCGCCAGCGCGCGGTCGAGGAAGTCGAGCCGGTCCTGGCCCCAGTACAGCTCGCCCTCGTGGACGAAGCTCGGCGAGCCGAAAACGCCGCGCTCGATCGCCTCCTGCGTTTCGGCCGCGTAGCGTTGCGCAACTTCCGGGTTCTTCGCGCGTGCGAGCAGCGCGTCCGCGTCGAAGCCGCGCTTTGCCAGGATGGCCGCGAGGGTCGCTTCGTCCGAGATGTCCTTCTCCTCGGCCCAGACCGCTCGCAGGCAGTCGCCCGCGACATCGAGCCCCGCGGCCGTGCCGTGCGCTTGCCTGACCGCGATGATGACGCTGGCCGCCGCGTGCGGCGGCACGGGGAAGTGCTTCGGTTCGAGCACGAGCGGCATCTCCAGATAGTCGCGCCAGCGCTTCAGTTCGAGCATCCGGTAGGCGCGCCGCTGCGGCGGACGGTCCTTCAGCGCCAGACCACCCGAGGCGGGAAAGACCTTGCCGAGGTCCATCAACTTCAACCGGATCTCGGCGCCGTGCCGCGTGCAGATCGCGCGCAGCCGGTCGTGCCCGAGGTAGGTGAACGGCGAAACCGGCGTCATGTAGTAGTCGACGACTTTCATCGGGTCCTCCTCGAAATCCGCTGAGTCGGGGCGGGCGCGCCCGCCTTACGCGCGGCGCTCAGAACGGCTTGAAGACGACCAGCAGCACCGCACCTGCCAGCACGAGGACCGGCGCTTCGTTGAACCAGCGGAACCACCGGTGCGACTTTGTGTTGCGGTCGTTCTTGAAGTCGTCGAGCAGGATGCCGCAGTAGATGTGGTAGCCGATCAGCGCGATCACCAGCGCGAGCTTCGCCATCAGCCAGCCTTGTCCCGCGCCGATGCCGTAGCCGGCCCACAGCCAGACGCCGAAGACGACGGTCAGCACTGCGCCCGGCGTCATGATGCCGTAGTACAGCTTGCGCTCCATGACCTTGAAGCGCTCCTTCGACACCGCGTCCTCGGCCAGCGCGTGGTAGACGAACAGCCGCGGCAGGTAGAACAGCCCGGCGAACCACGTCACCATGAAGACGATGTGCAGCGACTTGACCCAGAGCATGCTCGCAATTCGGAATGCGCAGCGCCGACGGCGAGCCGCTTAGCGTCGCACTTCGCCGTTGCCGAAGACGACATACTTCTGCGACGTCAGTCCTTCGAGTCCGACCGGGCCGCGCGCGTGCAGCTTGTCGTTGGAGATGCCGATCTCCGCGCCGAGGCCGTACTCGAAGCCGTCGGCGAAGCGCGTCGAGGCGTTGACCATCACCGAGGCCGAATCGACCTCGCGCAGGAAGCGCAGCGCGGTCGTGTAGTTCTCGGTGACGATCGCGTCGGTGTGGCGGCTTCCGAACGTGTTGATGTGCGCGATCGCCGCGTCCACGTCCGGCACGGTCGCGATCGCCAGGATCGGCGCAAGGTACTCGGTGCGCCAGTCCTCCTCGGTCGCGTCGGTGCAGGCGATTCCGGCGGCGAGCAGGATCGCCTTCGTCTGCGGGCAGGCGCGCAGCTCCACACCCTTGTCGGCATAGATGCGGCCGAGCTGCGGCAGAACGCGCGGCGCGATCGACCGCGCGACCAGCAGCGTCTCCATCGCGTTGCACACGCCGTAGCGCTGCGTCTTGGCGTTGTCGGCGATCGCGATGGCCTTCGCCGGATCCGCCGCGTCGTCGATGTAGACGTGGCAGATGCCGTCGAGGTGCTTGATCATCGGCACGCGCGCCTCGCGCATCAGCCGCTCGATCAGCCCGCGGCCGCCGCGCGGAACGAGGATGTCGACGTACTCGGTCATCGTCGCCAGCAGCCCGACCGCGGCGCGGTCGGTCGTGTCGACGAGCTGCACGGCGTCGCGCGTCAGTCCGGCGCCGGCCAGACCGTCGCCGATCAGCGCAGCCAGCAGCCGGTTGCATTCGATCGCTTCGGAGCCGCCGCGCAGGATCGCGGCGTTGCCGCTCTTGATCGTTAGCCCCGCGGCGTCGATCGTCACGTTCGGACGGCTTTCGTACACGATGGCGACCACGCCGAGCGGCACGCGCATCCGCCCGACGCGGATGCCCGACGGCTGCGGCCGCACGTCGATGATCTCGCCGATCGGGTCCGGCAGCAGCGCAACCTGCTCGAGTCCGGCGGCCATCTGCTCGATGTAATCGTCGGAGAGTTTCAGCCGGTCGAGCAGCGCGGTTTCGAGCCCGCCCGCGCGTGCACGCGCGACGTCGCGGCCGTTGGCTTCGGCGATCTCGCCGCGGCGCGCGCGGATCGCCGCCGCGATCGCGCGCAGCGCCGCGTTCTTCGCCGCGGTCGAAGCGCGCGCCAGCGCGACCGAGGCCGCGCGCGCGCGCCGTCCGACCGCGGTCATGTAAGCGGCCAGATCGTTGCCGGGGCAATCGCCGGGGGCGTTCATGATGTCGATGCGGGCGATAAAGCCACGCGCAGCGCGATGTCGGTCAATTCTAGCCACGCGTCGCCGTCGGCCCGCGGTGTGCGCAGGCCCTTGAACGCGCGATCGACGTCGGCGCAGCGAGCGAGCAGCCGCGCCAGTGCGGCCGCATCGACCCGGCGCAGCGCGGCGCGCATCGCGGCCTCCTTCTCGCGGCGGATCCACACGTCGCGCGCGGCCTGTTCGTACGGCACGCCCTGGTCGAGCGCCGCACGCAGCCTCAGCAGCGTTCGCAGATCCTCGGTCACCGCCCACAGCAGCAGCGGCAGCGGTTCGCCCTCGGCGCGCAGCCGGTCCATGATGCGCAGCACGCGGGAAGCTTCCCCCTGCAGCATCGCCACCGGCAGCGCAAAGACGTCGTATCGCGCGACATCGAGCACGCTGGCCTCGACCTGCTCGAACGTGAGTTCGCCCGGCGGATACAGCAGCGCGAGCTTGGCGATCTCCTGATGCGCTGCGAGCAGATTGCCTTCGACCCGGTCGGCGATGAACGCGAGCGCCTCGTTCGGCGCCTTCTGCTGCTGCCGCGCGAGCCGCGCGCCGATCCACGCCGGTAGCCGCTCGCGTCCGATCGCCGGCACGTCGATCCACACACCCGCCGCGTCGAGCGCCATGGCCCAGTCGGCCTGTCGCTGCTTGCGGTCGAGCTTCGGCAGCGCCACGATCGTCAGCGTGTCGTCGGCCACGGTGCGGGCGTATTCGCGCAGCGCCTCGGCGCCTGCCGCTCCCGGCTTGCCCGACGGCAGACGGATTTCGATGATCCGGCGCTGCGCGAACAGCGAAAGCGCCTGCGCACGTCCGGCGAGCTCCGACCAGTCCCAGTTTGCGTGCGCGTGCAGGACTTCGCGCTCGGTATAGCCTGCCGCGCGCGCCGCGGCGCGGATGGCATCCTGCGCCTCGATCGCCAGCAGCGGCTCGTCGCCCGCGACGGTGTACACGCGCGCGAGCGCGCCCGACTTGGCGCGGCTGGCCAGATGCCCGGCGAGCGCTTCAGCCTTTAACTGCATCGACGCGGACCGCAGCGAGGCGGCGCAGCAACTGTTGCACGACGTCCGTCTGCATGTCGCGATAAAGCAGCGCTTCCTCGGACTCCTTGGCGAGCACCTGCGCCTCGTTGAAGGAGACATCGCGTTGCACGGCGATCTGCGTCGGCGCGATGAACTCGCGCCCCTTGCCGTCGTGCAGCCTGAACTGCAGCCGCAGCCTGAGCTGGAACTCGCGCGCGCGCCCCTGCGCGCTGACCGACAGCACTTCGCGTTCGCGCGCCTCGCCGAGCACGTCGAGCACGGCCTGCGCCTTCGCGCGATCCGCGACGATCCGCGTGCTCGTCGCCGACCGGATGTTGCGCGCCAGTTCGGCGCCGAGCGACGAGTTCGGGCCGAAGCCCAGATAGATCGTCTCGAACGGAAGCTGCTGCGCGCCGCGCAGCTTGAAACCGCAACCGGCGAGCGCGAGCGCGAGGCTCAATATGAACCACCGGGACGCCGAGAACACCGAGAAGTTTCTCGACCCCGTTTTCATCGCTTCTCTGTGCTCTCTGCGTCTCGGTGGCGAAAACGGTCTTTGACTTCGCCGTCAGACGACCACGTTGACCAGCTTGCCCGGCACGACGACCACGCGCTTGACCGGACTGCCGGCGATGTACTTCCGCACCGTCGCGTCGGCGATGGCGGCGGCTTCGATCGCGGCGCGGTCGGCTTGCGCCGGCACGCGGATCGAGCCGCGCAGCTTGCCGTTGACCTGAACCACCAGTTCGATTTCGTCGCGCGCCAGCGCCTGCTCGTCGGCCTGCGGCCACGGTGCGTCGAGGATGTCGCCGAACGCCTTGGCGTAGCCCAGCTCGACCCACAACACGTGCGCGATGTGCGGCGCGATCGGATAAAGCGTTCGCAGCAGGATCGACACGCTCTCGCGCAGCGCAGCCGCGCTGGCGGGCGAATCGGAAAGCTGCGCGTCCTCGATCGCGTTCAGCATCTTCATCGCCGCCGAAACGACGGTGTTGTACTGCATGCGCTGGTAGTCGAAGTCCGCCTGTTTCAGGTTCAGATGGATCTCGCGCCGCAGCGCCTTGGCGCGGCCGTCGAGCGGCAACGCGTCGATGGCACCGCCGGCGGCGATCGCGGCGCGCTGCGCGTAGCAGAAGTTCCACAGCCGCCGCAGGAAGCGATAAACGCCTTCGGCGCCGGAATCCGACCACGCGGCGCTCTGATCGGGCGGGCCGGCAAACATCACGAACGCGCGCGCCGTATCGGCGCCGAAGCGCGCGATCACCTCCTTCGGCTCGACCACGTTGTTCTTGCTCTTGCTCATCTTCTCGATGCCGCCGAAGAACACCGGCTGGCCGTCGGCCTTGGCGGTGGCGCCGACCGGGCGGCCGCGCTCGTCGAACTGCACGTCGACCTCGTTCGGATAGAACCAGCGCTTGCGCCCGCTTTCGTCCTCGCGATACCAGCACTCGGCCAGCAGCATGCCCTGCGTGAACAGCCGCAAAAACGGCTCGTCGAACTTCACCAGGCCGAGGTCGCGCATCACCTTGGTCCAGAAGCGCGCGTACAACAGGTGCAGCACCGCGTGCTCGATGCCGCCGATGTACTGGTCCATCGGCATCCAGTAGTCGTTGCGGCGATCGACCATCGTCGGCGCGTCCGGGCAGCAATAGCGCATGTAGTACCAGGCGCTGTCGACGAACGTGTCCATCGTGTCGGTCTCGCGCCGCGCCGGCTTGCCGCACTTCGGACACGTGCACGCGAGGAAGCGTTCGTCCTTCGCGAGCGGGTTGCCGCTGCCGTCGGGCACGAGGTCCTCCGGCAGCACGACCGGCAGATCCTTCTCCGGTACCGGCACCGGCCCGCAGGTCTCGCAATGGATGATCGGAATCGGCGTGCCCCAATAGCGCTGGCGCGAAATCCCCCAGTCGCGCAGCCGGTACTGCACCTGCTTCTCGCCCAGCCCGTTGACCTGCAGATCGGCGGCGATCGCGTCGACCGCCGCTTCGTACGCCAGCCCGTCGTACTTGCCGGAGTTCACGCACACGCCGATCGATTTGTCCGCGTACCAGTCGTGCCAGCGTTCGTCGGTAAACGGCTCCACGTCGGCGTGCGGCTGGGCGGGTGCGATCACCTGCTTGATCGGCAGACCGTATTTCTTCGCAAACTCGAAGTCGCGTTCGTCGTGCGCGGGCACGCCCATCACCGCGCCTTCGCCGTAGCTCATCAGCACGTAATTGCCGATCCACACCTCGATTCTTTCCTGCGTCAGCGGATGCGTGACGAAGAAGCCGGTCGGCACGCCCTTCTTTTCCATCAGCGCGAGCTCGGCCTCGGCGACGCCGCCGCGCTTGCACTCTTCGATGAACGCCGCCAGCTTGGGGTCGTCGCGCGCCAGGCGTGCGGCAAGCGGATGCTCGGCAGCAATGGCGACGAACGTCACGCCCATGATCGTGTCGGCACGCGTGGTGAACACGCGCAGCACGCCCTTCGACGGAAACCCATCCCCACCCTCGTTCCCTCCCCTCGAAGGGGAGGGAGGGTTCGAGCGCCAGCTTGCGCTGTCGTCGAGGTCGTACGGGAAGCCGAAGTTCACGCCGACGCTTTTGCCGATCCAGTTCTCCTGCATCACGCGGACTTTTTCCGGCCAGCCGTCGAGCTTGGCCAGGTCGGCGAGCAGCTCTTCCGCGTACTTGGTGATCGCCAGGTAGTAGCCGGGAATTTCGCGCTTCTCGACCACGGCGCCCGAGCGCCAGCCGCGGCCGTCGATCACCTGCTCGTTGGCGAGCACGGTGTTGTCCACGGGGTCCCAGTTGACGATCTGCGTCTTGCGGTAGGCGATGCCGCGCTCGAGCATCTTCAGGAACAGCCACTGGTTCCACTTGTAGTAGGACGGATCGCAGGTAGCGATCTCGCGCGACCAGTCGAACGCCAGCCCGAGCGGCTGCATCTGCGCCTTCATGTCGGCGATGTTGTCGCGCGTCCATTTGGCCGGTGCGATGCCTTTTTCGATCGCGGCGTTTTCCGCCGGCAGACCGAACGCGTCCCAGCCCATCGGAGTCATCACGTTGTACCCGCGCATGCGCAGGATCCGGTACAGCACGTCGTTCAACGTGTAGTTGCGCACGTGCCCCATGTGCAGCTTGCCGCTCGGGTACGGCAGCATCGAGCACACGTAGAACTTGCCCTTCGGGTAGCGCGGATCGTTCTCGCGCGCGCGATAGGCGTCGATCGACCGCCAGTGCGATTGCGCGGCCGCTTCGACTTCGGCCGGTGCGTACTTGTCGCGCATTGGTTTGTCCAAGCCCTCGATTTCAAGCGACGATTATAGGGGCCGCTACACTCGCGACCGCGATGAACCTGCTCGAGAATCTGAACGACCGCCAGCTCGCGGCGGTGACGCTGCCCAATCAGTCCGCGCTGATCCTCGCCGGCGCCGGCAGCGGCAAGACGCGCGTGCTGACCACGCGCATCGCCTGGCTGATCCAGACCCGTCAGGCGAGCCCGCACAACGTGCTCGCGGTGACGTTCACGAACAAGGCCGCGAAGGAAATGCTGACGCGGCTGGCGGCGATGCTGCCGATCAACGTGCGCGGCATGTGGCTCGGCACCTTCCACGGACTGTGCAACCGGATGCTGCGCGCGCATCACCGCGACGCGAATCTGCCGCAGACCTTCCAGATCCTCGACTCGGCCGACCAGCTCTCGGCGATCAAGCGGCTGCTGAAGGCCAACAACGTCGACGAGGAGCGCTATGCGCCGCGCAACCTGCAGTGGTTCATCAACAACGCGAAGGAGGCCGGGCTGCGCGCCAAGGACGTCGAGGTCAACGACGACTACAACCGCAAGTTCGTCGAGCTGTACGCGGCGTACGACGCGCAGTGCCAGCGCGAGGGCGTGGTCGACTTCGCCGAGCTGCTGCTGCGCTGCTACGAGCTGCTCGCGCGCAACGAGCCGCTGCGAACGCACTACCAGGAGCGCTTCCGCCACATCCTGGTCGACGAGTTCCAGGACACCAACGTGCTGCAGT
>CAZIJU010000102.1:0-12974 GCA_964539745.1 uncultured Burkholderiaceae bacterium
CCGGCGACGCTGACGGTGATGGTCCCCATCCTGATTCTGGAAGTCGTGCTCGCAATCCCGTTTGCGCTGCTGGTCGCCTATATGCGCGGCTCGCTGCTCGATCGTTCGATCATGGTCCTGACGACGGTTGCGCTGTCGATCTCGTTTCTCGTGTACATCATCGTCGGGCAGTACGTATTCGGCTTCCTGCTCGGGTGGTTCCCCGTGCAAGGCTGGAGCGACAGCTTTTGGAAGAACCTGACCCTGTACACGCCGCTGCCGGTGATTCTTGCCGTGCTGGTCAGCCTGGCGCCGCAGACGCGGCTCTACCGCAGTTTCTTCCTGGACGAGATCGGTCAGGACTACGTGCGCACCGCGCGCGCCAAAGGGGCGGGCGAAACGTCGATTCTGCTCAAGCACGTGCTGCGCAACGCGATGATCCCGATTCTTACCAACGTCGCGGTGGGGCTGCCGGGAATCTTCGTCGGATCCTTTCTGATCGAGGTGTTCTTCTCGATTCCTGGCCTGGGGCGCGAGGTTTATCTCGCCGTCAACCGCAGCGACTACCCGGTGATCCAGGCGGTCACCGTCTATCTCGCGTTCCTGACGATGGTGATCAACCTGCTCGCCGACCTGCTGTACCGGGTCGTCGATCCGCGCGTGGTGCTCAAATGAGCGCGCCCGCCGCACCGTATGTCGAAGCGATGCCGGGCCGCTCGTCCGGCGTCTGGATCGCCGCGGGCAGGCGGCTGGCGCGGGACCGCGTCGGCATGGTATCGGCTGCGATCGTCGCCGCGTTCATCGTGCTGATCCTGTTCGCCGCGGCGGGGCTGGTCGCGCGCGACTGGCAGCGCGAAGTCGGCGTGCCGTACGCGCCGCCGACCTTTCTGGGGCCGGCGCCGCCGGAAGCTGCGGCGATCGTCGAAACGCCAAAGGGGCCGCCGGTCGACCTGTCCGACGTCGATCCGCTCGCGCCGCGCTACAAGGAGTGGGCCGAGCGCGCGGCGAAGTTCCAGTCGGTGGAGACCGTCAAGTCCGACACCTTGCCGTTCGGCGGAGACCGGCTCGGCCGCGACGTGCTCGCGAAGGCCATCAAGGGCGCCGAGATCTCGATCTTCGTCGGGCTCGCCGCAGCCGTGCTCGCGACCCTGATCGGAACGCTGCTCGGCGCCTTCGGCGGCTACTTCGGAGGACGGATCGGCGACTTCCTCGAGTGGGTCTACAACGTCTTCACGTCGATCCCGGGCATCCTGCTGATCTTCGCGTTCGCGGCGGTGTTCGGCCGCGGCATCGACACGGTGATCCTGATCCTTGGGCTCGCCGGCTGGACCGGCATCTACCGGCTCGTCCGCGCCGAATACATCAAGCATCGCAACCGCGAGTACGTGCGCGCGGCCGAGGCGATCGGCGCGAGCCACTCGGCGCGGATGTTCGTGCATATCCTGCCGAACGTCAGCCACGTCATCCTCGTGCAGCTTTCGCTGCACGTCGTGTATTTCATCAAGGCCGAGGTGATCCTGTCCTTCCTCGGGCTCGGCGTTCCGGTCGACATGGTGTCGTGGGGAACGATGCTCGCCGAGGCCAACGTCGAACTCGTGCTTGGCAAGTGGTGGCAACTGGCCGCCGCGACCGCGTTCATGGCGACTTTCGTCACCGCATTTTCGCTGCTGACCGACGCGTTGCGCGACGCGCTCGACCCGAAGCTCCGATGACGTCGACGAACCTGGTTTCGGTGCGTGATCTCGCCGTGTCGTTCCGGCTGGGAAAGCATCACGTCGTCGAAGCCGTGCGCGGCGTGAGCTTCGACGTGCCGGAGAATGCGACCGTCGCGCTCGTCGGCGAATCGGGCAGCGGCAAGAGCGTATCGGCAATGTCGATCATGCGCCTGTTGCCCGACAACGCGATCGTCGCAGCCGCCAGTCGCGTCGAGTTCGGCGGACGCAACCTGCTCGCCGAACCGATCGAAACCCTGCGCGCGATCCGCGGCAAGGACATCGGCGTCGTCTTCCAGGAGCCGATGACCTCGCTGAACCCGGTGTTCACCGTCGGTGAACAGATCGCCGAAGTGCTGCGGTTGCATCTGGGCTTGACGCCGCGGCAGGCGGCCGACCGCGTCGTCGAACTGATGGCCGAAGTCGGCATCCCCGACCCGCGCGCACGTGCCGGAAGCTATCCGCACGAGCTGTCGGGCGGCCAGCAGCAGCGCGTGATGATCGCGATGGCGATCGCCTGCCAGCCGAAGCTGCTGATCGCCGACGAGCCGACCACCGCGCTGGACGTGACCGTGCAGCGGCAGATCCTCGAACTGATCGCGCGGCTGCAGGACACGCACCGGATGAGCGTACTGTTCATCAGCCACGATCTGGGCGTGGTCGGCGAGATCGCCGACCGCGTCGTCGTGATGCGCGAAGGCATCGTGCGCGAGCGCGGGCCGGTCGCGCAGATCTTCTTGGCACCGCAGGACCCCTATACGAAGGCGCTGCTCGCGTGCCGGCCAAGGCTCGATGCGCGGCCGCGGCGGCTGCCGGTGATCGACGACTTCATGAAGTCGGACGACAGCGCGGCGGTCGTTCTGGGGCGCGCCGATGCGCAGCAGCGCGCCTCGCGCGCAGTCGACGACAAGCCGTTGATCGAGGCGCGCGGGCTGCGCAAGGAGTATCGGCTGAAGACGGGGCTGTTCGCGCGCAAGACGATCGAGGCGGTGAAGGATGCGTCGTTTTCGGTGATGCGCGGCCGCACGCTGGGTGTGGTCGGCGAATCGGGCTCGGGCAAGACGACGGTCGGCATGCTGCTGATGCGGCTCGTCGATGCGACCGCGGGCGAAGTGCTGTGGGGCGGCACGGACCTGCTGAAGCTGTCGGAGCGCGAGATGATGGCGTACCGGCGACGCATCCAGATCATCTTCCAGAATCCGTATGCGAGCCTGAACCCGCGTTTCACGATCGGGCAGATCCTCACCGAGCCGATGAAGATCCATCGCATCGGCGCGAACGACGGCGAGCGCTTCGAGCGCGCGGTGCAGCTGATCAGGCGCGTCGGTCTCCCGGCCGACAGCGTCCACAAGTACCCGCACGAGTTCTCCGGCGGGCAGCGCCAGCGCATCGCGATCGCGCGCGTGCTGACGATGCAGCCCGAAGTGATCATCTGCGACGAGTCGGTGTCGGCGCTCGACGTGTCGGTGCAGGCCACCGTGCTGAACCTGCTGCTCGATCTGCAGGACGAATTCGGCATCAGCTATGTCTTCATCAGCCATGACCTGGCGGTGGTCAAGTACATGGCCGACGACATCGTCGTGATGAACCAGGGCGAGATCGTCGAGCGCGGCTCGAGCGAGGCGATCTACGAAGCGCCCCGCCACGAGTACACGAAGAAGCTGCTCGCGTCGATTCCGCGCGGCTACACGCCGTCCCGCGCGACGCGCGGCGTCAGGCCAGCGCCGGCGGCGACCGCCCCGTGAGATCGGCGGCCAGCACGCTCGCCATGCGCGCGACGATGCCGTAGATCGACAGTTGCGGATTGGCGCCGAGCGAGGTCGGGAAGATCGAGCCATCGTGCACCGACAGATTCTCGACCTGGTAGTGTCGGCCGCGGCCGTCGACCACGCCGGCGCGTTCGCTTGCGGCCATCGCGCAGCCGCCCATCACGTGCGCGCTGACCACGCGCGCGAGCAGCGGTTTCAGCGGCAACTGCCCGATCGCCTGCTTCGCTTGCGCCCAGTTCGTCAATCCGCCCGCCAGCTCGTGGACCGGGTAGACGGTCCTGGCGCCAGCCGCGAACTGGATCTCGGCCATCGCAAGATAGGCGCGCCGCACGCCGTCCCACAGCGGCGCGTCGAGCGGATAGTCCAGGATCGCGCGGCCGTCGGCCGCGAGTTCGACGGTTCCGCCGCGGCTTTCCGGGTGGAACCCGTCGCGCAGCAGCGCGATCAACGCATGCGCATGCGCGAACCGCTCCATCAACTCGGCATGCGCAGTGCCGAAGCCGTGCAGCGTCGTGGCGTACAGCACCGGATGCAGCGGCGGCGCCTCGAGCTTGAAACCGACCGGGCCGTCGATGCGGTCGACTTCGAGAAAGTGATCGGAGTACACCGTCTGCGGCGCGCCGGCGAAACCGTCGACCCGCTGCGGCAACAGCGCAGCGGAGATCACCGTCGGATGCAGGAAGGTGCGGCGGCCCAGCAGGCGATAAGGGTCCGGCGCGTCCGAACGCAGCAAGAGCCCCGGCGTGTTGATGGCACCCGCGGCGGCGACGAAGTGGCGCGCGTGCACCTCGAGCGTCATGCCGCTTTCGGTCAGCCCGTCCGGGCGCAGCGCCGCGCAGACGAGCCGCGCGATCCGCGCGCCGTCGAACTCGAAGCGCAGCGCGCGCAACCGCGTATATAGGCGTGCCCCGCGGTCCAGCGCTGCGGGGATCGTCGTCACGAGCATCGACTGCTTGGCGTTGATCGGGCAGCCGACGCCGCAGTAGCCCAGGTTTGCGCAGCCGGCGACGTTGCGACGGATCACGCCGGTCGATAGGCCGAGCTTCGTGGCGCCGCGCCGCAGCAGATCGTTGTTTTCGTTCGGAGCGACCGTCCAGCGGCGGATGCCGAGGCGGGCCTCGGCCTGCGCAAACCATGGTGCGAGCGCCGCTTCCGAGAACTCGGACAGTCCGAAGCGGGTGCGCCAGAAGTCCAGCGTCGCAGGCGGCGTGCGGAAGCTCGACGTCCAGTTGACGGTGGTCGAACCGCCGACCGCACGGCCCTGCAGGATGGTGATCGCCTTGTCCTTGGTCTTGCGCGCGGCTGAATCCCAGTACAGCTGCGGATAGGCGTCGGCTTCGCGCATGCGGAAGTCGCGCGAACTCGCCAGCGGTCCCTCCTCGATCAGCACGACGGCGAGTCCGGCCTTGGCGAGCAACTCGGCGGTGATGCCGCCACCGGCGCCGGTGCCGACGACGGCGACATCGCAGTCGATGCGCTGCGGCTCGCGCAGCGTCGATGCATCGACGACCTTCCAGCCGCGGGCGAGACCTTCGGCGATTGGATCGACGATCCTTGACAGCGTGGTTTTCATAGCGTCGGCGGGCCGGGGTAGCCGATGGCGTCCCAGGTCGATTCGTCCGCGTACCACGGTCCCAGCACGAGGTCGTGCAGCGCGTGATAGCCCGCCTGGAACAGGTCGAATGCATGCGTGCGCCAGTGCTGCAGGAAGCGCGACACCTGTTCGACGTCGGCGGTTTCCCAATCCTCGACGCCGGCAAGCCAGCGGCCAGGACGCGACGCGAGCAGCGCGAACAGCTCGCCCAGTTCGAGCCGCATCGGCGGTGGCAGGCTCGCGATCGCCGCGAGCGTGCGGCCGAGCGCGGCCTCGCGCGCCTGCGCGAGGCCGTCGGTCGGCAGCGCGCCCGCGAGCAGCGCCGGGATGACCGCGCGGAGCACGGTTCGTGCTTCGTCGCTGGTTGCGGCATCGCGTGCGGCCGGCTTCAGCCACAGCGCCGCGCCCCCTGCGGCCGCCAGCACAGCGCCGCCGATCAGGCCAACCTTGAGAAACGTGCGTCGACGCATTGTGGCCTTCACGTATCCTTCGCGGGCATTCTAGGGATCGCCGATAGAACACCGCTTCTAAACGGGCAGATGGCGCGAGGATTAGAGGGCTCCGCCAAGGAGCGATTGGCCGACGCCTTGAACCGGGTCATCGCGCTGCGCCGGCGGCTCGAGGCAGACCCCGTGCTCGCGCAGCGCTGGCGTGCGGTCAAGTCGTGGCAGTCGCAGCGGCTGCAGCGCACGTATCCGGACCTGCTTGCATCGCCGCGCTACGGGCCGGCGTGCCGCTTCTTCCTCGACGAACTGTACGCGGCGAAGGACTTCAGCCAGCGCGACAACGAGGCACTGCGGGTTGTGCCCAAGCTCGCGCGCATGTTGCCTGATCGGGCGATCGAGACGATGGCGCTCGCGGTCGAGCTCGACGAGTTGTCGGAGACGCTCGATGCGCGTGTGGCAGGCCTGATCCGCATGCCGATCGACGATGCAGCGTACGCCGAAGCCTATCGCGCCGCGGGCACGCGCTCGGAGCGCGCGCGACAGATCGAGATGATCGACCACATCGGCCGTTCGCTCGAGCGGCTGGCGCGGATCCCGTTTCTGTCCGGCATGCTTCACATGATGCGGGCGCCGGCCGAAGCTGCGGGCCTGGGGCACCTGCACCACTTTCTCGCATCGGGGTTCGACAGTTTCAAGGCGATGGGCGGCGCGGGCGAGTTCCTGGCCACGATCCGCGAACGCGAAACCGCGCTGATGCGCCAGTGGTTCGGCAATTGAAGGGCGGCTACTCGCGAACGACGCGGGTGCCGAGCCAGCGGTCGTGCAGCAACTGCCGATCGCCGCTGGCAACGCCCACGGCGAGCATCGCGAAGAAGCCGAGCGCGAACGCGGCAACGTCCCAGGCGGCGTGTGTCCGGAATGCGGCCACGTAAGCGATGCCGGGTGCAAAAAGGTGCCATGCGAGCAGGTAGCGGAGCAACGCGGTGCGCCACCCGATGGGTCCACCGTCCGGCCCCACGACCCGCAGTCGCCAGGTCTTCATCGCGAGCGTTTGTCCGCCGCGGGTCCAGCACCAGACGAAATAGGCGCCGATGGCGACGAACAGCGCCGACTGCAGCCCCCAGCGCTGGTAGTCCTGCAGCGGGTACGTCCATTGCGCCAGAGCCAGCACGAGGTAGCCGACGATGAAGACGACGCCGAACAGCAACACGGCCTCGTAAGTCATTGCCGCCAGACGCAGCGCCAACCCGGGCGATCGAGGCGTCAAGTGGGCGGACATCGCAGGAGATGCGGGCTCGGCTCGGCTGCGGTCGCGGGTCACTTCACATGCGGCCGCCGGCAGTGCAACCGCGGCGTCCGGATCTCGCAGGCTGGACAGCCTTCGGTAACGGTCAGTTCGCCGGTGCCGGTTTTGCCCGCCGATCGGGCGCGGGCTTCTTCTGCACCTGCTCCTTGAGCTCCTTCTTTTTCTCGGGCGGCAGCGCCTTGTACTGCTCGACGAGCGCCTCGCGCCGATCGGCCGGCAGCTCGTACGCGCGCTGGAAGTTCTCGCGGGTCGTCCAGCGCTGCTCCGGCGTGAGCTTGATGAACTCGGCCATGCGCGCGTGCATCCGCTGTTTGCCTTCGGGGGATAGTTGGTGGTACTTCGGTGCGACTTCGAGCCACTTGCGCTTGCGGTCGCGGTCGAGTTTGTCCCACTCGGGCTGCAGCGGCGCCAGTGCTTCGCGCTGGGCCGGCGTCAGCTCGTTCCAGGTCGGGCGCGAAACGGCTACTGTCGCCGGCGGTTTGCGTGCGGCGGGGAGCTGCTGGGCGCTAGACGGCGCCACCGAAATTGCCGCGGCCAGCGCAGCCAGGAGGAAGAGCACGCGCATCATCGTACTGCGCGCCTACAGCTGCTGCTCGTTTCTCAACAGAATGGAAAATCCCTGGTCCGCGTACGCTTCCAGCGGGGTCTCGTCCATCAGCACCGCGAAATCCAGGTCGGCGATCTCGGCGATCGCCTGCGCCCGCTGCCACTGATAGATCCCGACGAAACCGATCACGAGGGCGGCGAGCGGGGCGACGAGCCCCATCCGGTGCAGCCAGACCAAGAATCCCGACGCGCCGCCGTTCGTCGGTACGGCGCTCGCCGCCGCGGCCTGAAGCGCCGGCACCCAGACGGCTGCCTCTTGCGTCGGTTTCTGGCGCGCGAGCGCAGCTTTACGCGCCTGCTCGAGGCGGTAGACGGTCCTGTAATCGAGCCGCTCGGCCCCTTCGTTGAGGGCCTGACGGACGCGGTATCCGAATTCGACTTCGTTCATAGCGTGATTCCCCGTGCCCGCAATGCGCGCGCCAAGGCATGGGTGGCGCGCGAACAATGGGTCTTGACGCTGCCTTCCGAGCACCCCATGGCCGCCGCCGTTTCGGCAACATCGAGCTCCTCCCAGTAACGCAGCAGAAAAGCCTCGCGTTGACGCGCCGGAAGGCGGGCGATTTCTTCCTCGATGGCGGCGACGATCTGGCTTCTTTCCACCTTATCGGCGGCGCTTTCCGCCTGTTCAGTGCCGTCCAGCGCCTCCAGGGTCTCCAGCGGGTCGGCGTCCGGCTCGTCGCCGGACCCGAGCGCCGAAAACAGCGTCACCCAGGTCGAGCGGACCTTCTGGCGGCGGAAGAAGTCGTGGATCGCGTTCTGCAGGATCCGCGTAAACAGCAGCGGCAGTTCGGGTGCCGGGCGGTCGCCGTAGTTCTCGGCCAGCTTGATCATCGCGTCCTGAACGATGTCGAGGGCGTTCTCCTCATTGCGCACGGCGAACTGCGCCTGCTTGAACGCGCGCCGCTCGACGCCAGCCAGGAATTCCGAGAGTTCTTCGCGAGTCGCCATCGAAATGGGCCGGCGTCGACGCGAAGAAGGCGCTCAGCGTACGGCCCGAAACCGGCGCGAATCCTAACAGAGCACCACGGCGGTGCGGCGCCTTGCACCGGCACCAGCCGTGGCGGCTCCGGGTGACCGGCGCATGCGAGCGGAGGTGGTCGATGGGGGAACGACGCGGCCGCGCTTCGTCCGTCGCGAGGCTTCGCCTGTTGCTCACGGGCGCGCTGCGCCGCTGGATCCCGGCCTGCGCTTCGCGCAACCGGGATGACGCGGCCGTTTCCAATCGCGCCGCGCGCTCTTGGACGTCCGCGATGTCGTGGGCTACGCCGCGGGCGCAAGGCGCTGACGCGCCGCTGGATCCCGGTCCGCGCTTCGCGCAAACCGGGATGACGCATCCGCTTGCCGTTCGCTGCGAAGCTTCGCCTCTTGCTCACCGGCGGATTCGCAGACTGGATCCCGGACTGCGCTTCGCGCAACCGGGATGACGCGGCCGTTTCCAATCGCGCTGCGCGCTCTTGGACGTCCGCGTCATTTGCGCTCGCTGATGCGGTGCAGTATCGTGTTCTCTTCTTGCAAAACGAGAGGCACTTAGCTCGGAGCAGCCGACCCAGTTGCATTCCAGACAGCTAAACGCGCTCGCCGCACCGTCCGTCACAAGCGGGTAAGGAACGGCATCCGATCAATCTCCAGAAGGACCTTGAGAGGACCCGCAGATATGCAGACCCTCAGCGCGGAAAAGACACGAGCGGGCACCGCACCCGCAGAACCGAAACGGGCGGAACCGAAGTCCGCCGAGCTCACGGGCGCCGAAATCGTCGTACGGTGCCTGCAGGAAGAAGGCGTCGAACACGTCTTTGGCTACCCCGGCGGGGCGGTCCTGTACATCTACGACGAGATCTTCAAACAGGACAGTTTCCAGCACATTCTCGTGCGGCACGAGCAGGCGGCCGTGCACGCAGCCGACGCGTACTCGCGCTCCAGCCGCAAGGTCGGCGTGGCGCTGGTCACCAGCGGCCCGGGCGTGACCAACGCCGTGACGGGCATCGCCACCGCGTACATGGACTCGATCCCGCTGGTGATCCTGACCGGACAGGTGCCGACGCACGCGATCGGCCAGGACGCGTTCCAGGAGTGCGACACGGTCGGCATCACGCGGCCTTGCGTCAAACACAACATCCTGGTCAAGGACGTGCGCGACCTGGCGCCGGCGATCCGCAAGGCCTTTTACATCGCACAGACCGGCCGCCCCGGACCGGTACTGGTCGACATACCGAAGGACGTGACGATCGCGCGTTGCGCATTCAGTTACCCGAAAGACCTGTCGATGCGCTCGTACAACCCGGTGGTCAAGGGGCACCAGGGGCAGATCAAGAAGGCCGTGCAGCTTCTGCTCGCGGCGGAGCGGCCGATGATCTACACGGGCGGCGGCGTGATCCTGTCGGACTCGTCCGATCTGCTGAACAGGCTCGTCAACCTGCTCGGCTTTCCCTGCACGAACACGCTGATGGGGCTCGGCGGGTTCAAGGCGAGCGATCCGAAATTCGTCGGCATGCCGGGGATGCACGGAACCTACGAGGCGAACATGGCGATGCAGCACTGCGACGTGCTGCTCGCGGTGGGCGCGCGCTTCGACGACCGCGTGATCGGCAACCCGAAGCACTTCGCTCAGAACCCGCGCAAGATCATCCACGTCGATGTCGATCCGTCGTCGATCTCGAAGCGTGTCAAGGTCGATGTGCCGATCGTCGGCGACGTGCGCGAGGTGCTAACCGACCTGCTCGCGCTGATCGAAGCGTCGGGCGTCAGACCCAATGCGGAGGCGCTGAAGGCATGGTGGGCGCAGATCGGGGAGTGGCGCAAGCGCGAGTGCCTGAAGTACGAGCACACCGACCGCGTGATCAAGCCGCAGTACGTCGTCGAAACCCTGTGGAAGGTGACCAAGGGCGACGCATTCATCACGTCCGACGTCGGCCAGCACCAGATGTGGGCGGCGCAGTATTACAAGTTCGACAAACCTCGCCGCTGGATCAACTCCGGCGGACTCGGCACGATGGGCGTCGGCCTGCCGTACGCGATGGGCGTGCAGATGGCCAACCCAGGCGCGCAGGTCGCGGTGATCACCGGCGAGGCGTCGATTCAGATGTGCATCCAGGAGCTGTCGACCTGCAAGCAGTACGACCTGACGCCGAAGATCGTCAATCTGAACAACCGGTATCTGGGAATGGTGCGGCAGTGGCAGCAGATCGACTACGGTAGCCGCTATTCGCACTCGTACATGGACGCGCTGCCCGACTTCGTGAAGCTCGCCGAGGCATACGGCCACGTCGGCATGCGGATCGACAGGCCGGCCGACGTCGAACCCGCGCTGCGCGAGGCTTTCGGCAAGTACAAGGACCGGCTGGTGTTTCTCGACTTCATCACCGACCAGACCGAAAACGTCTGGCCGATGGTCAAGGCGGGCAGGGGGCTGACCGAGATGCTGCTCGGGAGCGAAGATCTATGAGGCACATCATCTCGGTGCTGCTGGAAAACGAGCCGGGCGCGCTGTCGCGCGTGGTCGGGCTGTTTTCCGCGCGCGGCTACAACATCGAGACGCTGACGGTCGCGCCGACCGAGGATCCGTCGCTGTCGCGGATGACGATCGTTTCGGTCGGCTCCGACGACGTGATCGAGCAGATCACGAAGCACCTGAACCGCCTGATCGAGGTCGTCAAGGTGGTCGATCTGACCGAGGCCGAATACACCGAACGCGAGCTGATGCTGATCAAGGTGCGCGCGGTCGGCAAGGAGCGCGAGGAGATGAAGCGGATGGCCGACATCTTCCGCGGCCGCATCATCGACGTCACGGACCGCACGTACACGATCGAGCTCACCGGCAATACGAGCAAGCTCGACGCGTTCATCCGTGCCGTCGACCGCGCGGCGATCCTCGAGACGGTCCGAACCGGCAGCTCGGGCATCGGTCGCGGCGAGCGCATCCTGCGAGTGTGAGGCGCTGTCGCGCCTCGCCCTCGCAGGGCGCTCATTGAGTAACGAGGGGGCTCGGCTGGCCCCCTCGTGCTCCCCCAGCCAAGTCCGGGGGACGAAGCTGAATCACATGGAGGAACAATGAAGGTCTATTACGACAAGGACGCCGATCTTTCGCTGGTCAAGGGCAAGAAGGTCGCAATCGTCGGATACGGTTCGCAGGGCCACGCGCACGCGCTGAACCTCAGGGATTCGGGCGTCAGCGTCACGGTCGCATTGCGCCGTGGCGGTGTCTCGTGGAACAAGGCCGTCAACGCCGGACTGACGGTCAAGGAAGTCGCCGATGCGGTCAAGGACGCAGACATCGTGATGATCCTGCTGCCCGACGAGAACCACCCGCAGGTCTATAACGACTCGATCGCCCCCAACATGAAAAAGGGCGCGGCGCTCGCGTTCGCGCACGGTTTCAACATCCACTACGGGCAGATCCAGCCGCGCGCGGACCTCGACGTCATCATGGTCGCGCCGAAAGCGCCGGGCCACACGGTCCGTTCCACGTACCAGCAGGGCGGCGGCGTGCCGATGCTGATCGCCGTGCACAAGGACGCATCCGGCATGGCGCGCGATCTGGCGCTGTCGTACGCGTGCGCGATCGGCGGGGGCAAGGCGGGCGTCATCGAAACGAACTTCCGCGAGGAAACCGAAACCGATCTGTTCGGCGAGCAGACGGTGCTGTGCGGCGGCTGCGTCGAGCTGGTCAAGGCCGGTTTCGAGACGCTGGTCGAAGCGGGCTACGCGCCGGAGATGGCCTACTTCGAGTGCCTGCACGAGTTGAAGCTGATCGTCGACCTGATCTACGAGGGCGGCCTCGGTTACATGCGCTTCTCCGTCTCCGACACCGCCGAATACGGCGATTACACCCGCGGCCCGCGCATCGTGAACCAGCAGACCCGCGCCGAAATGAAGAAGATCCTCGCCGAGATCCAGTCCGGCCAGTTCGCCAAGGAATGGATCGAAGAGAACCAGACCGGCCGCAAGAAGTTCCTCGCCCTTCGCGAGGCCGGCAAGAATCATCAGATCGAGGAGGTCGGCCGCAAGCTGCGCGGCATGATGACGTTCCTCAAGAAACGCAAGGAAGCGGGCGTACCGCAGGAGTAACCACTGTGAAAAGATCCGGGGACACTCCGGTCTGGCTTGACGGAACCAATCGTTCGAACCGAACGGCAGGCGTGTCCCCAGGATCTTTTCACAGCTTCTGAGAGAGCAGTCCCCAAGGAGCCAGCCATGAAAATCGATGTATTCGACACAACGCTTCGAGACGGCACACAAGGTGAGGCCGTCTCGTTCACGGTTGCCGACAAGCTTGCAGTCGCTCAGAAACTCGACGAGATCGGCATCGACTACATTGAGGGCGGCTGGCCCGGCTCCAATCCCAAGGACAAGGAGTTCTTCGCTCGCGCGCGCGATCTTCGCTTGAAGCACGCCAGGCTCACGGCCTTCGGCTCCACTCGCTTCGCCCGCAACCCCGTCGACCGCGATCCGAACGTCCGCCAGCTTGTCGAAGCCGGCACCCCGGTCGTCTCCATCTTCGGCAAGACCTGGGACCTCCATGTCCACCGTGCCCTCGGCATTACCGAAGAAGAAAATCTGAAGCTC
>CAZIJU010000103.1:0-12943 GCA_964539745.1 uncultured Burkholderiaceae bacterium
CAGCTTCTTCAGCTTCAGGCCGATCCAGTTGGCGTCGACCACGCGCATGTCGAGCGAGATCAGCTTGCACAGGCCGTCGAGCACCTTCGGGTATTCGCCGGCGAGCCAGATCGAGTAGGGGCGGCGGCTGCCGTCGGGCAGGTGCAGCTCCTTGACGCCGAGCACGAAGTCGTCGCCGGTGTTGGCGTTGTTGATGTCCACCGTCCAGCTCATCGTGCCGAGCGGGCCGGCCTTCGGCTCCTTTTTGCTGAACAGCGCGTTCAGCACCGGCGTCGGGTGCTTGTCGATGTCCTTGAAGGTGCCGAGCTGCTCGCAGCGGAAGCGCACGATGTTCGCGAACGCCGCGACCACGCCGTTCTGCCAGACGCGTTCGCCGGTCGGCGGCATCGCGAGCAGGAAGCCCTGCTCGTCGCGCGCCTTGGCGAGCGCGTCGAGCTTCATCTTGAGCCACGCGCGATCCTCGCTGCGCATGTCCATCGACAGCGCTTTCGCGATCGCGCCGAGTCCGCGCGGCTGCTCGGCGCCGTTGACCCACACCTCGAACGGCATCGGCCCGTGGCCGTTGTTGTCGATCTGGCCGATGAAGATCGCGAAGCTTTCCTTGCGCTCGGGGATCTCGACCATGTAGGTCCACGCCATGTTGCCTTCGGCGAGGTCCGGCCGGCCCGGCCACTTCAGACTGGCGAGCGCGGGCTGCGGCGCGGAGGCCAGGCGCACGCGGCGGTCGGGGTCGTCCTTCAGGTCCTGCGGCGTCGACGAGGGTGTCGCGGCCGGTTCCTTCTTGACCTCGAGCACCGAGCCGATCACATTGTTCGGCCGGTAGGTCGTGATGCCCTTCAGTCCCGCTTTCCACGCTTCCAGATACAGGTTGCGGAAGTCGTCGAACGGATAGTCCTCGGGCACGTTGACGGTCTTGCTGACCGCGGCGTCGATGTACGGCTGCACCGCGGCGATCATCCGCATGTGGTCGACGGCGCCCATCTCGAGCGCGTGCACGAAGGCGGGCGGAAGATGGTTCGTGTCGCCGCCCATGTGCTTGTACAGGCGGTACGCGTAGTCCTCGACCGCGTACTCCTGCTTGCTGCCGTCGGGCATGCGCTTCTTGCGGATGTAGGTCCACGAATACGTCGGCTCAATGCCGCCCGAGGCATTGCCGGCGAACGCGAGCGAAATCGTGCCGGTCGGTGCGATCGACAGCAGATGCGAGTTGCGCAGGCCGTGCTTGCGGATCTTCGCCTTCAAATCGTCCGACAGGCGCGACGCGCAGTGCGGGGCGGCCAGGAACTTGTCGGCGTCGAACAGCGGGAAGCGGCCTTTTTCCCGTGCGAGATCGACCGACGCCTCGTACGCCGCGTCGCGCATCGTGCGGGCGATTTCGCTCGCCATCGCCCGCGCCGGGGCGGTGTCGTATCGCAGGTTCAGCATCGTCAGCGTGTTGCCGAGCCCGGTGAACCCGAGACCGACGCGCCGCTTGTTCATCGCCTCGCGTTGCTGCTCCGGCAGCGGCCACAGCGTCGCATCGAGCACGTTGTCGAGCGCGCGGATCGACGTCTTGACGACCTCGCGGAACCTGACGAAATCGAACGCCGCCGCTTCGGCGAACGGGTCGAGCACGAAGCGCGTCAGATTGACCGAACCGAGGCAGCAGCAGCCGTAGGGCGGAAGAGGCTGCTCGCCGCAGGGGTTGGTCGCCGCAATCGTCTCGCAGTACGACAGGTTGTTGTCCTGGTTGACGCGATCGATGAAGACCACGCCCGGCTCGGCGTGGTTGTAGGTCGACTGCATCATCTGGTCGAACAGGTCGCGCGCGCGCGCCCTGCGGTAGACCCAGGTGCCGTCGGGGCGCTGGTAGGCGCCGTCGCGGTCGAACGGCTCGGCGGCGTGCCACAGCTCGATCTCGCCGTCGGCTTCGACCGCGCGCATGAAGGCGTCGGTCACTGCCACGCTCATGTTGAAGTTGGCGAGCGAACCGTCGCGCTTGGCGTGGATGAAGTCCTCGATGTCCGGATGGTCGCAGCGCAGCATCCCCATCTGCGCGCCGCGTCGTGCGCCGGCCGACTCCAGCGTCTCGCAGCTTTTGTCGAACACGCGCATGTACGACAGCGGGCCGCTCGCGCGCGAATGCGTGCCGTGCACGAGCGCGCCGCGCGGGCGGATCGCCGAGAAGTCGTAGCCGACGCCGCCACCGCGCCGCATCGTCTCGGCGGCCTGCTGCAGCGCTGTGTAGATCGATGGCAGCCCCTGGCCGTTGACGCCGCTGATCGCGTCACCTACGGGCTGCACGAAACAGTTGATCAGCGTGGCGGCGATGTCGGTGCCGGCGGCCGAGTTCACGCGCCCGCCGGGGATGAAGCCGTCGACCATCGTTTCGTAGAAGCGCTGCTCCCATTCGGCGCGAACTTCCGGCTTCTCGACCGCGGCCAGCCCGCGCGCCACGCGGCGGCGCACGTCGTCGACGGTCTTCTCGTCGCCCTTGGCGTACTTCTCCAGAAGCACGTCGACGGAGATCGGCTGTTCGTCGAGCAGCAGTTGGGCCTTGTCGAGTTTCATCGTTGTGGTCTCCTGGGCGGCTGCGGGGACGATGGCGGTTCGTGCGACGCGCAACATCGGCAGCAGCCCGCGATGCGCAATTGATCCGAATCGATTCGGCGAAGCCTACACCGCTGCAACGAAGCCGTGAAAAAGCACAAGATATGGACCCGCTAAGGACTAGCGGTCCAATATCTTGCGGTTTTGGCGGAAGCCCGGGCCGGGGCAGGGCGGTCGTCCCGGCGCGCCGGCCGCGCTGGATATACTGACCCCGACCGAAGGGGCAAGAGCGCCGCCATGAACTTGCAGCAGTTCCGCTTTCTGCGCGAAGCCGCGCGCCAGAAGTTCAACATCACTGCCGCGGCGCGCGCTCTGCACACCTCGCAGCCCGGCGTCTCGAAGGCGATCATCGAGCTCGAGGGCGAGCTCGGCGTGTCGATCTTCGCGCGCCAGGGCAAGCGCATCCTGGGACTGACGCCGCCCGGTCAGCAGGTGCTCGACGCTGCCGAGCGGATCATGCAGGAGGTCGACAACCTGAAGAAGCTGGCGCGCGACTACGCCGGGTCGCCCGAAGGCACGCTGCGCGTCGCGACCACCCACACGCAGGCGCGCTACGTGCTGCCGCCGGTCGTGCAGAAGTTCGCGCAGAAGTATCCGAAAGTGCGGCTGAAGCTGCTGCAGGCCGATCCGCCGCAGATCGCCGCGATGCTCGCGAGCGGACAGGCCGACGTGGGCTTCGCGACCGAGACGCTCGCCGAGACCCCGGGGCTGAAGTCGATCCCGGTGTACGAATGGCAGCACGTCGTGATCGTCCCGCGCGGGCATCCGTTGACGAGGTTCGCTGCGGCGCCGGGCAAACTCACGCTCAAGGAGCTGGCGCGTCACCCGCTGGTGACCTACGAGGGGCACTTCGCCGGGCGCAGCCGCATCGACGCGGCCTTCGCGGCGGCGCAGATCGAGCCGTCGATCGTGCTGGAGGCGATCGACGCCGACGTGATCAAGACGTACGTGCAGATTGGGCTGGGCGTCGGCATCGTCGCCGGCGTGGCCGCGCGGTCGCCGAATGAGGGCCTGGTCGCCATCGAGTGCGGGCATCTGTTCGGCACCAACACGGCGCGGCTGGCGGTCAAGCAGGGCGCCTACCTGCGCGGTTTCGTCTACGCCTTCATCGAACTGCTGGCGCCGGGCTGGGACAAGCGCAGGCTGGAGCAGGCGTTTCGCGGGTGAGGCCGGATGATCGCGGACTAAACTGGGCCGGCCCCAGCGGACGGACCCGCCAGAACCGGAGGCGAACATGAACACACCCGCCACTTCGCGCGCGCTACCGGCGACCAAGGCCGCGGCGGCGATCCCGATCCACGGGCTGCATCACTTCGCGTACCGCTGCCGCGACGCCGAGCAGACGCGGCACTTCTACGAAGACATCCTCGGCATGCCGCTGTGGCACATCATCCAGTCCGACTACGTGCCGTCGACCGGCGAATACTGCCCGTACACCCATATCTTCTTCCGCATGACCGACGGCTCGTGCGTCGCCTTTTTCGACCTCGGCGACGACGTCGCCGCGGAGCCTTCGCCCAACACGCCGGCGTGGGTCAATCACCTGGCGTTGCGCGTCGACACGGTCGAGCACCTGGAGCGGATCAAGGCGCGGCTCGAGTCACACGGTATCGAGGTGACGGGTGTCACCGATCATCACATCTTCAAGTCGATCTACTTCTTCGACCCGAACGGGATCCGGCTCGAGCTGACCGCGCAGCTCGCCTCCGAGATGCAGATGCTCGAGGCGTCCAAGACCGCCCACGCGCGGCTGGCGGAGTGGACGCGGCGCAAGAACGAGTGGCGCAGGCAGCGCGCTGCGGGCAAGGCCGTGGGGCCGCTGAAGCCGCAGCGCAACGACCGGCCCGAGGTCGCCGAGCGCGCCGGTAAGCGGGGATGAGAGTCTGCATTGTCGGCGCCGGATCGGTCGGCGCCACGGTCGGCGGCAAACTTGCCGCGACGGGCCATCAGGTCGCGCTGGTCGCGCGCGGCGCGCATCTGGCGGCGCTGCGCGACAAGGGGCTCGTGCTCGTCGATCACGTCGACCGCTACTCCGGCACCTACCGGCTCGCGGCGAGCGACGATCCCGGTGCGTTCGGGCCGCAGGACCTCGTCGTCATCGCGCTGAAGGCGCACGCGATCGGAGCGATGCTGCCGCGCATGCGCCCGCTCGTCGGCCGCGATACGGTCGTCGTGCCGGCGATCAACGGGCTGCCGTGGTGGTACTTCTACAAGGAGGGCGGGCCGCTGGACGGCGCGCGCGTGCGCGCGCTCGATCCCGACGGCACGATGTTCGAGGCGCTCGACTGCGCGCACCTGCTCGGCTGCGTCGTGCACATCGCCGCCGAAGTGCGCGCGCCCGGCGAAGTGCACCATACCGGCGGCCGCCGGCTGATCCTCGGCGAACCGGACAACTCCGATTCGCGGCGGCTGCGCCGTGTATGCGACGCGCTCGCCGCGGCCGGGTTCGAGGCGGTCGCGTCGACGAACATCCGGCTCGACGTCTGGACCAAGCTGCTCGGCAACCTGTCGTTCAACCCGATCGCCGCACTCACCGGCTATCTGATGGACCAGATCTGCGCCGACGAAGGCGTGCTCGACATCATCCGCGCGATGATGCGCGAAGGCATGGCGGTGTCCGAGCACTACGGCGTGCGCGTGCCGATGACGCCCGATGCGCGCATCGACCTGGCGCGCCAGCTCGGCGCGGCCAAGATCTCGATGCTGCAGGACCTGGAGCAGCGCCGGCCGCTGGAGCTGGCCGCGATCGTCGGCGCGGTCATCGAGCTTGCGCAACGCGCCGGCATCGACGTGCCGACGATCCGCCGCGTGCACGCGCTCGCGCTGGCGCGGGCGAAGACGCTGGGGCTGGCTCCTTGAGAAATAATTGCCCAACCTCGTGACACCGTCACCCTGCAAGTTTGTTTCGCTTTTGCGCGCGCCGGTTCCGTCATCCCGAGCAACGCGAGGGATGACGGAACCGGTGTCCACGCGGGCGACGCGAACTTGCGGGGTCGCGGTGTCACGAGCTTGCGTGAGTCTCAATAGATGCCCGACGACCACACTTTTCCTCCAGCGATCCGCGCGGCGACTGCCGTCACCGGCGGCGCGTACGAGCTGCCGGTGTACCCGTTCGTCGAGCCGGCCGAGCTGCGCGGCGAGCGACTGCGGCATCCGGTCGTGATCGTCGGGGCAGGACTGACGGGACTGACTGCCGCCTGCGACTGCGCGTTGCGCGGAATCCCCGCGGTCGTGATCGACGAGGACGACACGGTCGGCGTGCGCGGCGCCGCGAGCCGCGGCATCTGCTACGCGCAGAAAAGCCTCGAGATCTACAAGCGGCTCGGCATCCTCGACCGCATGCTCGCCAAGGGCATCCAGTGGTCGGTCGGGCGCACTTTCGCCGGCAACGACGAGGTCTACGCGTTCGACCTGAAGAAAGTGCAGTCGCACAGCGTCTCGGAGCAGCCGCCGTTCATCAACCTGCAGCAGTTCTACGTCGAGTGGTTCCTGGTCGAGCGCATCCACGAGCTGGGTCTGGTCGAACTGCGCTGGAAGAACCGGCTGATCGACATCGCACCCGACGACGAACGCGTCGTGCTGACCGTCCAGACGCCGGCCGGCTCGTACACGCTCGAGGCGAGCTGGGTCGTCGACTGCTCCGGCGCGCACAGCGCAATCCGCGACAAGCTTGGCGTGCGTGCCTCCGGAGCCAAGATCCCGGACCGCTGGTGCATTTCCGACGTGCGCTTCGAGCACGAGCCGCCGGCCGAACGCTGGACGTGGATCGAGGCGCCGTTCAACGAAAACCGCGCCGTTTGGCAGCACCTGATGGCCGACCGCGTCTGGCGGCTCGATTATCAGATGCCCGCCGACGCGGACCCCGAGGCGATCTCGCGCCCGGAAGTCGTCGCCGCGCGGTTGCGCCGGCAGTTCGGCCCCGACGTGAAGTACGAACTGGTCTGGGTCGGCCCCTACGCCTACCGCAGCCTGTGCCTCGACGCCTTCCGCGTCGGCCGCGTGCTGTTTGCCGGTGACGCCGCACACGTGATGAGCCCGTTCGGCGCGCGCGGCGGCAACAGCGGCATCCAGGACGCCGACAACCTCGTGTGGAAGCTCGCGCTCGTGCTCGAAGGCAAGGCGCCCGAGCGGCTGCTCGACAGCTATGCGGTCGAACGCCGCCAGGCCGCGCTCGACAACATCCGCATCACCGACCGCACGACGCGCTTCCTTTCGCCGCCGACGCGCGTCGAAAAGCGCTTTCGCGACGCGGTGATTTCGCTCGCGCGCGAGTTCCCGTTCGCGCGCGGCTTCGTCAACACCGGCCGGCTGTCGTCGCCGACCCGCTACGAGGATTCGCCGATCGCTGTCGGGGAACACGCGGGCGTGCACGTGCAGAACGTCGCGCTCGCGCTGCCCAATGGTTCGCGCGGCGACCTGGTCGACCTGCTGCAACGATGCGATCACGCGGTGCTCGGCTTTTTCCACGGCGACCTCGACGCGCTCACGGCGCGCGAACTCGACGCGCTCGAGCAGCGCTATCCGGTCCGCTTCTTCTGCGTGCGCAGCGAGGAGGGACGGACCTCGACCTTCCCCAGCGTGATCGACGACGAAGGCAAACTCACCGCGCAACTGCACGGCGCACCCGGCGCCGTCGCGCTGGTTCGCCCCGATCTTTACCTCGCAGGCACGCTCGAAGAGCCGTCGGCCGCCGACATCGAGCGCGCGCTGCGCAAACTCCTGGCGATCGAATGAAGACGACCTTGCAGACCCAGCTGAAAATCGCCGACCCCGACGGCTTCTACGAAAAGCTGCTCGACGCGCACCGCGGGCTCACCGACGAGCAGTGCGCGCAGCTCGACGCACGGCTGATCCTGCTGCTGGCCAACCAGATCGGCGACGATCGCGTGCTCGCCGAGTGCATCGAGGCGGCGGCGCGGCCGTTCGCGCAGGCGAGACCATGAGCGCGACCGTCGCCTTCATCGGCCTGGGCGCGATGGGCAGCGCGATGGCAAGGCATCTTCTCGCCGCCGGCCATCGGCTGCGCGTGTACGCGCGCCGCGCCGAGGCGATGCAGCCCTTCGTCGCGCAGGGCGCGACCGCGTGCACGTCGCCGGGGCAGGCCGCGCGCGGCGCGCAGTTCGTCTTCACGAACGTCACCGCGACCGCCGACGTCGAGCAGGTGCTGCTCGCCGCAAACGGGGTGATCGAGACGGCCGCGACCGGAACGATCGTGATCGACCACAGCACGATCTCGGCGCTGGCCACGCGCGAAATCGCCGCGAAGCTCGCGGAGAAGGGCATCGAGATGCTCGACTGCCCGGTGTCGGGCGGCGTCAAGGGCGCGCAGGCGGCGACCCTGTCGATCATGGTCGGCGGAAAGGCCGACGTGCTCGAACGCGCGCGGCCGCTGCTCGAAAAGCTCGGCACGACGATCACGCACATCGGCGGTCACGGCGCGGGGCAGGTCGCCAAGGCGTGCAACCAGATCGTTCAGGTCGTCAACATCCAGGGCATCGCCGAGGCGATGCTGTTCGCGCGTGCCAACGGCGTGGACTGCGCGACCGTCGTGCGCGCGCTGCAGGCGGGGTTCGCCGGCAGCAAGATGCTCGACCTGATGGGCCCCAAGATGGCCGGCCGCGACTTCGCTGCGGGGATCGAAGCGCGCCTGCACCAGAAGGATTTCGGCCTGATCGTCGACATGGCGCGCGAAGCGCAACTGGCGATGCCCGCGGTGGCGATCGTCGCGCAGCAGTTGAACGCGCTCGTCGGCCAAGGCTGGGGCAGACAGGACACCAGCGCGCTGCTCAAGGTGCTTGAGGCGACCAACGGCAGAAGCGAGGACTGAGCATTCAGGATTCAGCAGGCCGCCTTGTAAGCCGGCCACTCGCGCAGTCGCGGTCTGCTCAATCCTGAATCCTCGATCCTGTCGAGGAGCGCGCAAGCTCGTGACGCCGCGACCCTTCGGGTTCGTTTCGCTCGCGCGGGCGGCTGTGCCGTCATCCCGAGCGACGCGAGGGATCCCGGCGTTGCGAGCGGCGCAGACTCCTCGCCTGCGGCTCCGAATGACGAAGGGCGACGGATGCGAGCACCAGGCGGTCGATGGTGTCGCGAAGATTCGTCATGCTCGATATGTCCACGATTCTAGAACCTGAACCCCAGCTTCGCGCCGACGGTCGTTGCGCCGCCCGTGCTGTCGGCCTCGAACGCGAGATTGGCGAGCCCCAGGTTCACGTTGACGCCACCGAACACCTTCGTCTGCGTGAAGTCTTCGCCGCGCAGGCCGGGTACCCCGCGCGGCGTGCTCTTGACCCACACCTGACCGATTCCGCCGTACGGCGTGACGTTGGCGAAGCCCTTCGAGATCGAGATGTCGAGGCTCTTCGTGTCGAAGTCGAGCTGATCGACGCCGGTGAGTCGCGTCACCGTACCGCGGATGGCCACCGCCGGCGTGAGTGTGCTGCCCGGCAGGATCGCCCAGCGCAGTTCTGCGCCCGTGTAGCGGATGTTGGTCCCGGGCACCTGCGAAAAGGCCAAGCCCACGTCGAGATTCAGCGGCAAGCCCTTGTGCAGACGCAGTGTGGGCACCGGCAGCACCGACGGGATGTCTCCGCTGGAGCTGGCCTTGTCGAGGATCGCACTGTGCTTGAGCTTGGTGCCGGTCACCGCCACACCGAGGTCGAAGCCCGTGATGCCGAGCGCCTCCGACGGAATCAGCGGCTTGAACGACAGCGCGGCGCCCAGATCCTCCGACAGCAGCCGGAACTCGCTCTGGGAAAGAAGCTGGATCGAATCGATGTCCGCGGCAACCGCGGGTGCGGCGGCGACGGCGAGCGCGGCGGCAGCGAGGCGGCGTTTCATGGATCGGCACTCCCTATTTCGTTGAGCGACGAGGCGAAGTATCGGGCCGCTCGCCGCGGCCGGCACCGGAGGCGATCACGCATCCGGGCGAAGCCGTCGGTCTGACTTCAGACGTCGACACGCCGGCGGACGAGCTCGATCGCGGCGTCGAACAGGGGGCTCGCGGGATTCGCCAGTTCGTCGCACACGGTCAGATGGTTGCAGCCCGGCATCGGCACGTCGCGCACGAGATTCGCGGACCAGCGCTTGCCGATCAGCGCATTCTGCCGGCGGAACTCGCTCGACTCGAGCGCGCCGACCGCGGTGTACAGCGGTGCCCGCGTGGCCGGCGGCATGTACGCAGGCGACAGCCTGCGCGCGCGGGGCACGTCCAGCCGCAGGTCGACGTTGACGAACGGCGCATACACCAGCGGTTCGAGGTCGTACAGCCCGCTGATCGCCAACCCCCCCTTGACGAGGCTGCGCGGAAGGTCCTGCGCGTAGACGTCCCACAGCGCCGCCATCATCATCGCCGTCAGATGCCCGCCGGCGGAGTGCCCCGAAACGTAGATGCGCTCGGGGTCGAGGCCGTAGCTGTCGGCGTTGCGGTACAGCCACGCCAACGCGCGCAGCATCTGTCGCACGATCTCCTCCAGTGGTGTGGCCGGCGCCAGCCCGTAGTTGACGACCGCCACCGCGATCCCGTGATTCACGAACGGCGGCGCGATCCACGAGAAGTCCGACTTGTCGAGCGAACGCCAGTAACCGCCATGGATGAAGACGAAAAGCGGTGCGTTGTCGCTGCGCGCGGGAAACAGGTCGAGCTTTTCAGCGCTCGACTCGCCGTAGGACAGGTCGACGAGGCATGCGCGCAATCTGCGCGTCGCGGCGGCCTGCTCGGCCCATCGCGCGAAGATCTGCGGATGTTCGGGGATGGCGGCACGCGCGTTGTACTCGCGCTCGCAGAATTCGACCGTGTACTTCATGGACTCGTGTGCTTCGAAGGTGCCGTCAGTCTAAGCCGACCCGTCGCCTTGAGATCGGCCGCGCCGCCGACGTATAATGCGCGCCTCGCGCGGCGGCACCCCGTTCGCGCGACGAAACACGGGGACGTAGCTCAGCTGGGAGAGCGTCGCGTTCGCAATGCGAAGGTCGGGAGTTCGATCCTCCTCGTCTCCACCACGTACCACTCGATAAGCCAGGCCTCGCGCCTGGCTTTTTCGTGCTCTGCAACGCGAGTTCTGGCGGGGTTCAGCGAGACGTAGCGTCGCGGCACCGCGGCGCCAGCGTGACCGCTGACCTTCTCTGCGACGACGCCATCTCGCGCGTACGTGCACTCGCTGGCATGTTGCCGCTGACCGATGCGACGGCGCAGGAGCCACGCGCGGCGGGCGCTTGCAGCGCTTCAGGCGCGCGCGCAGGGGCGACGCCTACCGCGCCTTTGGACCGGTGACGCCGGAATCGGCCGAAGGCGACCGGCCGATGTCGATTGTCTGGAAGCTCGCCGTGCCGCTGCCGGCGCACCTGGTCCGCGAGCTCATCGTGCTGCGCGGGGCGTACTGCCGGCGTCGAAAACAACGCGCTCTGCACATTGCCCGATTCGCCGGTGCGATCGCGTCAATCGGGCACGTCATGTGCGGGGCTCGCCCGCGGACGGACCGCCGCGCGGCAGCCACACCAGCCGCGGTACCGCGTCGTCGTCGACAAACAGCAGCGCGTTCTGGCGAAAGCGCATGCCGAGCGCGCGTGCGGTGGCCAGCGCCAACCCCAGCGCGAGGAACGACGGCTCCGCGGGCCAGGCGCCGGCGGGGTCGATCGCCTCGCCTTCGAGGACGAACGCGTCCGCTGCCGCCAGCGCGGCGCGCAGCGCCTCGTTGGCGGCGCGGTTGGCCGCATCGGAGGCGCGCACGCTGTACGGATTGCACGCGGTCAGATACGCGGCGGTGGCCACGCCGTGCCGGCGCATCAGCGCGGCGAGCGGCGCGCTCGGCGCATCGACGCGCAGGTCGAACGTGGAGCCTGCCGCGCGCACGCGGTACAGCGTGGCGCGGTAGGCGGCATCGAGTCGGGCCTGCTCGTTCATGTGTGCGTACGGCGGCTGGCGCCGGGTATCGGCGGGTCGTGTCGATGCGCGAAGCGTGGCAAGCAGGGGCGCCGATGCGCAAGGCCGCGTTTCGGGGGCGCGCGGTCGGGTCATTGCGCCTGCCGATCGGCCCACAGCGCGGACAGATGCACGAGGCGCCGCCTGGCGCAAAGCGCGGCGCCGTGCAGCGCGTCGTCCTCGATTCGTACGTCGGTGCCGGTGGCCACGCTCGGGTAGCAGGTCCGCGGCGCGGCCGCGATTCGCGCGAGCAGCGCGCGCACGTCGGTGAGGCTCGGTGCGCCTTGCGCCGTCTCATCGGCGCTTTCCAGTGCATCGAATGCGTAGCTGTCGACGAGCTTGGGCAGCAATTTGGCGAGCGTGTGTTCGGTATCGAACAGTTCCAGCCCTGCCGGCTTGCCGTCGATGAAGAAGACCGCGCCGACCTGCCGCGGCTGCGCGGCGAATGCCGAGCGGATCGGCTGCAACCGTTGTTCCGCGGAGTCGTACACGTCGTGCAGCGCGGCGGTCTCCGAGCGGCACGCGAAGGCTCGCAGCTTTGCGTCAACGGCGCGCCAGACCTCGGACTGGATGTCGCCGCGGGCGCGGCTGCCGGTCTCGCGCAAACTGGCGCTCACGCCGCGCATCTTGGCCATGCGCGCGGCCGCGTGCAGTTTGCGCCGCCCCGAGGCGAAGCGCTGCGTGCGCCACGCCCAGCGGCCGGCCTCGACGCACGAGACCGGGATCGTCGTCCGCTGCCCGGCCGCCACCAGGATCGTGAGGTTCAGCACGCGGTTCTGCTTGGCGCCGACGAGTTCCTCGCCGTCGACGAGCAGCACGTCGCGTTCGCTGCGATTGCTGAAGATCAGTTCCGGCACCGAGCCGCCTTCGGAGATTTCGGTCACCTCGGCCAGGCCCGCGTCGAGCGCGTCGTCCAGCAGCAGATAATCGGGGGCGGTCGGCTGCCCGGTGAGCAGCGGCACCATCGTCAGGTTGGCCGAGGCGACGGGCGTGCCGACGCGCAGCGCCTCCAGCGTTTGGGTCAGTTCTTCCATGAGGTCTCCGGCGAGTGGATCGCGGGTGCAGCATGAGGTGCCGCAGGCTCACGACGTGAGCCCGGCGGCAGGCGACCCGACGCGCTCCCGCATTCGTGGCATGGCTCGCACCATGAGCCCGCCGATCGGAGGACTTCGCCCACCGATGCGCATTGCGATCGTGCCGATCGCGATATGCTTGACGGAGTCGACCGCGACATCCCATGCGGGATTCGATCGCGCCGGCTGCGCGTTCCGGGGCTCGACCGCGCAACGCGCGGCCGTCTTACCGGCGCCGGCTCCTCGGGCTGCACCTTCAGCGGATCGATCACGCCGCGCGCTTCGGGCAAGGCGGTGTACAACGTCTCGGTCACGTTCGCCGGCGGCGTGTGCCTGCTCGGCACGCAGACGATCACCGGCA
>CAZIJU010000104.1:0-12907 GCA_964539745.1 uncultured Burkholderiaceae bacterium
TCGCGGCGCTAGTACCTGAAACTAGTGCGTCTACCAATTCCGCCACCTGGGCACGCTGCGAGGCGCGAATTGTAATTGCGGGCTTTGCGATGTCAAATCAACGGAGTCGCGACGCACTCGAAAGGAAAGAAAAGACTTGTCGCTGAAACAGGCAATTCCCGATCGCGAAGCGATCCTCGCGGCGCTTACGCACGCGCGCTCGCCGCTGACCGTCGACGAACTGGCGCAGCGCCTGCGCGTCGACGCCGACGAGCGCGCCGCGCTCGACGCCGAAGTGGCCGCGCTCGAGCGCGCCGGCCGCATCGTGCGCAACCGCGCCGGGCTGCTGCTGGTCGCTGCGCGCGCGAATCTGCTGTCGGGTCAGGTGCAGGGGCATCGCGACGGCTATGGCTTCCTGATCCGCGACGACGGCGGGCCCGACCTCGTGCTGCCCGAGCACGAGATGAGCAAGGTGCTGCACGGCGACCGCGTGCTGGCACGCATCAGCGGACAGGACCGCCGCGGCCGCCCCGAAGGCGAAATCGTCGAGGTCATCGAACACCGCACCAACCGGCTGGTCGGCCGCTTCCTGAACGAGCGCGGCGTGACCATCGTCGTGCCGGAGGATCAGCGCATCCAGCACGACATCCTGATTCCACCCGGTGCCACGCTGTCGGCGCAGCACGGTCAGGTGGTGGTCGTCGAGATCGTGCAGCAGCCGCAGCGGCACGTGCAGCCTGTCGGCCGCGTGATCGAGGTTCTCGGCGCGATCGACGATCCGGGCATGGAGATCGAGATCGCAGTGCGCAAGTTCGCCGTGCCGCACGAGTTCTCGCCAGCGACGCTGGCGCACGCCGAAACGATCCCGCTGACGGTGCAGCAGCGCGAGCTTAGGGGGCGCGTCGATCTTCGCGACGTGCCGCTGGTGACGATCGACGGCGAGGACGCGCGCGACTTCGACGACGCCGTCTACGCCGAGCCGATCGGTACGGGGCGCAAGAAGTGGCGGCTCATCGTCGCGATCGCCGACGTGAGCCACTACGTGGGCAGCGGCGATGCGCTCGACGCCGAAGCGCAGAACCGCTCGACATCGGTGTACTTCCCGCGCCGCGTGATCCCGATGCTGCCGGAGCGGCTGTCCAACGGCATCTGTTCGCTGAACCCGAACGTCGACCGGCTCGTGATGGTCGCCGACATGGTGATCTCGGCCAAGGGCGAGATCACCGCTTACCAGTTCTATCCGGCCGTCATGCACTCGCACGCGCGACTCACGTACACGGAAGTGTGGGAGGCGCTGTCGGTACCCGACAGCCGTGCGGCGAAGGACCTCGCGCCGTTGCTGCCACAGCTCAACGACCTGTACGACCTGTACCAGGTGCTGGCCCGCGCGCGCGAAGCGCGCGGCGCGATCGATCTGGAGACGACCGAGACGTCCATCGTCTGCGACGCGAACGGCCGCATCGAACGCATCGTCGCGCGCACGCGCAACGACGCGCACAAGTTGATCGAGGAGTGCATGCTCGCCGCGAACGTGTGCGCGGCGGACTTCGTGATCCGGCACCGGCACCCGGCGCTGTTCCGTGTCCACGAAGGACCGACGCCGGAGCGCCTGGCCAATCTGCGCACGCTGCTGAAGGCGCTCGGTCTGCAGCTCGAAGGCGGCGATTCGCCGGAGCCGGCGGACTATGCGCGTCTGATCGCGAAGATCCGTGCGCGTCCCGACCAGCAGCTGCTGCAGACCGTCTTGCTGCGCTCGATGCAGCAGGCCGTCTACAGTCCGCACAACGTCGGCCACTTTGGCTTGGCCTACGAGGCGTACACGCACTTCACGTCGCCGATCCGGCGTTACCCGGATCTTCTCATTCATCGCGTGATCAAGGCGATCCTCGCCCGCCAGACCTACACGCCCGCGCTCGTCGGCGCCGCAGTGGACGCGACTGCGCCGCCGGCGCGCGGGCGGGTGCGGCCGGCGAAGACCGAGTCGAAGGACGATGCGGTGCTGGCGGTCTGGGAGAAGCTTGGCTTGCTGTGCTCGGCCAACGAGCGCAGAGCGGACGAAGCCTCGCGCGATGTCGAAGCCTGGCTGAAGAGCTACTACATGCGCGAGCGCATCGGCGAGGTCTTCAGCGGAACGATCAGCGCCGTGGTGCCGTTCGGCATCTTCGTCGTGCTCGACGACTTGTTCGTCGAAGGGCTCGTGCACGTCTCCGAGCTGGGTTCGGAATACTTCACGTTCAACGAGCCGATGCACGAGCTGCGCGGCGAGCGCACGGGGATTCGCTACCGGCTGTCGGACCGCGTCACGGTGCAGGTTGCGCGCGTCGACCTCGAGGCGCGCCGCATCGATTTCCGGCTCGTGCGTGCGACCGATCGCAAGGCCCTGCTCGCCGCCGCGGCCGGCGCAGCCAAAACGGCCAAGCCGGCGAAGAAGGGCGAAAGCCCCGAGGAACGCAAGGCGCGCCGTGAGGCCGCGGCGGCGCGCAAACTGCGCGACAGCGACAAGCGCGAACGCGCGCGCTCGGGCAAACGAGGCGTCGGCGGGGCGCGGGGCGCCAAAACGCGAAGGCGCGGAGGCTAAATGGCGGGCCGACGCGTTCTGGCCGGCTTCCACGCGGTCAACGCGCGGCTGCGTCATGCGCCCGAGTCGGTCGAAGTCCTGTACGTCGATGCGCAGCGCCGCGACGCACGTATGGGGCAGCTGCTCGAGCGGGCCGAGCAGGCGCGCGTGCGCATCGTTGCCGCCGACGCGCGGCGACTGCATCGGCTGGCGGGCGACGTGTCGCATCAGGGCGTGGTCGCGCTGTGCGCCGAGCGTGCGGCTGCCGCCACGCTGGACGACGTGCTCGTCGACGTGCGCGCCGATACGCTGCTGCTGTTGCTCGACGGCGTCACCGATCCGCGCAATTTGGGGGCCTGTTTGCGCGTGGCCGACGCGGCCGGAGCGGCCGCGGTGATCGTGCCGCGCGATCGGTCCGCGGCGCTGTCACCGGTGGTCGCGAAAGCGGCGGCAGGCGCTGCAGAAACGCTGCCGCTGATCGCGGTGACCAATCTGGCGCGGGCGATGGGCGAGCTGAAGGACGCGGGTGTGTGGATCGCGGGCGCGAGCGGCGACGCGCAGACGTCGCTGTACGAACTGAACCTGACCGGACCGCTGGCCTGGGCGCTCGGCGCCGAAGGCGAAGGACTGCGGAGATTGACGCGCGAGCGCTGCGATTGGCTGGCGCGTATCCCGCTTTCCGGGCACGTGGAAAGCCTCAACGTGTCGGTGGCGGCCGGCATCTGTTTGTTCGAAACGGTACGCCAGCGCCGCGCCGCGCGCCAAACAACTTGAATCCGACGCGCGCAGCGCGCAACATCGCTCGATGTTGACCGGACTATTCGCGTTGGTGACGCTTGCCGCCTTTGCGACGATGCCGCTGGCATGGCAGGCGCTCGGCGTGGCCTGGATGGGGCTGGTCGTGCCCTTCGTGCTGATCCCAGTGCTGGATGCGTGGGTCGGTGCGCCGCGCCGGGGCGTGCGGCTTGCGCCGCCCGCACGAATCGCACGCTGGATTCCGCGTTCGTATCTCGTCTGGCACGTATGGCTGCTGGGGGAAGCGGTCCGGCTCGCGCCGACGCTCGGCTGGAGCGACCTCGTCGTTTTCGCGCTGGCCGTCGGCACGGTCACCGGCGGCGTCGGCATCACGGTGGCGCACGAACTCGGGCATCGGTCGGCCCGTCTCGATCGAGCGATCGCGAAGGCGCTGCTGGTAACGGTGCTGTATGGCCACTTCTTCGTCGAGCACGTTCGTGGTCACCACGTGCGCGTGGCCACCCCCGGCGACCCCGCGACCGCACCGCGCGGCATGAGCGTGTACCGCTTCATCCTGCGTTCGGTGACCGGCGGCTTCGCGCATGCATGCAAGCTCGAAGCGCTGCGCCTTCGGCGCATCGGCCGCTCGGTGTGGCACCCGTCGAACTGGGTGCTGAGCGGCGCGGCGCTGTCGGGTTTGCTGCTCGCCGGCGCGGCCTGGGCCGGCGGCGCGCAGGCGCTCGCGTTGTTCGTGCTGCAGGCAGCCTGGGCGATCGTCCTGCTCGAGGCGGTCAACTACATCGAGCACTACGGACTGCAGCGGCGATTCGACGGTGCGCGTTACGAAGCGGTGCAGCCGCATCACTCGTGGAACGCCGACTTCGCGGTCAGCAACTGGCTGCTGTTCAACCTGCAGCTGCATTCCGACCACCATGCGCACATGCAGCGGCCCTACGAGGCGCTGCGCACGATGCCCGAGGCGCCGCAGCTTCCGGCAGGCTATCCGACGATGGTCGTCGCCGCGCTGCTGCCGCCGCTATGGTTCGCGCTGATCGACCCGCGCCTGGCAAGCGCGCGGGCCGCTGCATGAGCGGCGCGGACAATTTGAATGCCGCCGCGCGCTTGATCGCCGGCGCCCGACGCTGCGCGGCGCTGACCGGCGCGGGTGTGTCGGCCGACAGCGGCGTGCCGACCTTCCGCGATGCGCAGACGGGATTGTGGTCGAAGTTCGACCCTGCGCGGCTCGCCTCGCCGGAAGGATTCCGCGCCGATCCGCGCTTGGTCTGGCGCTGGTACGCATGGCGGCGCCAGCTCGTCGCGGCTGCCGCGCCGAACGCGGGCCATCTCGCGCTTGCGCAGGCAAGCCGGCACTTCGAACGGTTCGCGCTGATCACGCAGAACGTCGACGGGCTTCACGCGCGTGCCGGCAGCCGTGACGTCATCGAGCTGCACGGCAACATCCTGCGCACCAAGTGTTTCGCCGAGTGCGGGATCCGCTACGACGATCCGGGGCAACTGCCTGCGGGTGAGCCGCCGCGTTGTCCACACTGCGGCGAGTGGCTGCGGCCCGACGTCGTGTGGTTCGGCGAAGCGCTCAACCCGGGCGTGCTCGCGCGCGCCGAGGAGGCTGCGTCGGCCTGCGATCTGATGCTGGTCGTCGGGACTTCGGGGCTCGTCTATCCCGCAGCCGGGCTGCCCGCGCTGGCGCGGGCAAGCGGTGCGCGCGTCGTCGTCGTCAATCCGAACCGCAGTGAACTCGACGACCTCGCGGAGGTCGTCGTCCGCGCCCCGGCGGCGAAGGCTCTGCCGGCGCTGTTGGCGGCGGCCGAGCATTGAGGGGGCTCGCATGGCGAGAGCAGGCTGCGGGCGAACGGGCGCACGGCGCGGTCGAGCTCGAGCACGGTCGCCTTGAGCCGGGCGGGTGCTCGCCGGTATACTCGCGCGTTCTCGCAAGCCTTGCCGCACTCGAACGACGCTCGGGGCGGCTTCAATCCACAAGGAGTCTCAATGCGTCATTACGAAATCTGCTTCATCGTCCATCCGGACCAGAGCGAGCAGGTGCCGGCGATGATCGATCGCTACAAGGCCCTGATCACCGGTCAGGGCGGCAAGGTCCATCGCGTCGAGGACTGGGGTCGCCGGCAGCTCGCGTATCCGATCGAAAAGCTCGTCAAGGCCCACTACGTGCTGATGAACATCGAGTGCGGCAAGGCCACACTCGACGAACTCGAGCACGGCTTTCGTTACAACGACGCCGTGCTGCGCCACCTGACCGTCGGCATGAAGAAGGCGGAGACCGGTCCGTCGCCGATGATGAAGGTGGTCGAGAAGGAAGAGGCGAAGAAGGCGGCTGCCGAGCAGGCGTCGGCCTGAACCGGCGAACGAGGTCGCGTCGGACTTGAACCGCTTTCGACTGCGCGCCGTTCTGGTCGTGAAGGCGACGCTGCGCTACACACCGGCCGGATTGCCGGTCCTCGAAGCGGGGTTCCGGCACACCGGAACGGCGGTCGAGGCGGGGCTGGAGCGGGAACTGGCTTTCGATGTGAAGGGGCTGGCGCTGGGTAGCGTGGGCGAGCAACTGAACCGCGAGCCGCTCGGCGCCGAACTCGAACTGGGCGGATTCCTGGCCCCCCGCGGCCGGCGCACGAGCCGAATCGACCTTCACATCACCGAATACAAACGGATTTCAGGAGTCTGAGATGGCATTTACGCGAGGCAAACCCAAGGGCAAGGGCGGCGGGCGCCGCGGCGGCCAGCAGAACGCGCTGTTCAAGCGCAAGAAGTTCTGCCGCTTCACGGTCGAAGGTGTAGAGCAGATCGACTACAAAGACATCGAGACGCTGCGCGACTTCATCAGCGACAACGGCAAGATCATGCCGGCGCGGCTGACCGGCACCAAAGCGCACTACCAGCGTCAGCTCGACACGGCGATCAAGCGGGCGCGGTTCCTGGCGCTGCTGCCGTACACCGACAACCACTGAGCGGGAGGCACGCCATGCAGGTCATCCTCCTGGAGAAGGTCGTCAACCTCGGCGGTCTCGGCGACGTGGTCAAAGTCAAGGAAGGCTACGCGCGCAATTACCTGATACCGCAAGGCAAGGCGCGCCGTGCGACCGAAGCGGCGATCAAGGAGTTCGAGGCGCGCCGCGCCGAGCTCGAGAAGGCGCAGTCCGACAAGCTCGCGGCCGCGCAGGCGGTCGGCGAAAAGCTCGCGGGGCTCGTGCTGACGATTCCCGCCAGAGCCGGCGTCGACGGCCGCCTGTTCGGATCCGTCACGAACTTTGACATCGCGGAGGCGCTCGGCAAACAGGGCGTGCAGGTCGCGAAGGGCCAGATCCGCATGCCGCAGGGTCCGCTGAAGATTGTCGGCGAGCACAAGGTGTCGGTCGCGCTGCATGCGGACGTGGTCGTCGAGATCGGCGTCACGGTGGTCCCCGAGCAGGCGTAGTCGCCGCGCGCCCGCTGCAGCGCGTCGGCGCGGCGGCGGGCGTGATAGATTCGTTCGCATCCACCCGGAGCGACGATGAACTCCCCCGTGGCGGACCCGCAGTTCGCCGCCGTCCGCACGCCACCGCATTCGATCGAGGCCGAGCAGTCCGTGCTCGGCGGGCTGTTGCTCGACAATGCCGCGTGGGACAAGATCGCCGACATGATCTCGGCCGATGACTTCTATCGGCAGGATCACCGGCTGATCTTCCAGCACGTCAGCCGCCTGATCGACCAGGGCAAGCCCGCCGACGCGGTGACGGTCTACGAGTCGCTGCAGACGGCCGGCCGGGCCGACGATGCGGGCGGACTCGTTTACCTGAACGCGCTCGCGCAGAACACCCCGTCGGCGGCGAACATCCGCCGCTACGCCGAGATCGTGCGCGACCGCAGCGTACTGCGACGGCTCGTCACGGTCGGCGACGAGATCGTCACGAGCGCGCTCAATCCGCAGGGCCGCGAGACGAAGACGATTCTCGACGAGGCCGAAGCGAGGGTCTTCCAGATTGCCGAGGAGGGCGCGCGCGGCAAGCAGGGCTTCATCGAGATCGAGCCGCTGCTGACGAAGGTCGTCGAGCGCATCCAGGAGCTGTTCGAACGCGCGCATCCGTCCGACGTGACGGGTGTGCCGACCGGCTTCACCGACCTCGACAGCAAGACGTCGGGGCTACAGCCGGGGGACCTGATCATCATTGCGGGCCGCCCTTCGATGGGCAAGACCTCGCTCGCGCTGAACATCGGCGAGCATGTCGCGATCGATCAGGGGCTTCCGGTCGCGGTGTTCTCGATGGAGATGGGCGCGGCGCAGCTCGCGCTGCGCATGCTCAGTTCGGTGGGGCGGCTCGACCAGCAGCGGCTGCGCACGGGCCGGCTGCTCGACGAGGACTGGCCCAAGCTCACCAGCGCGATCCAGAAGATGCACGAGGCGCCGCTGTACATCGACGAGACGCCGGCGCTCAATTCGCTCGAGCTGCGCGCGCGCGCGCGCCGGCTGTACCGCACCTGCGGCCGGCTCGGGCTGGTGATCGTCGACTACCTTCAGCTGATGTCGGCGACCACCTCGGGCGAGAATCGCGCGACGGAGATCTCGGAGATCTCGCGTTCGCTGAAGGCGCTGGCCAAGGAGCTTTCGGTACCGGTGATCGCCTTGTCGCAGCTGAATCGCACGGTCGAGAGCCGATCCGACAAGCGCCCGGTGATGTCGGACCTGCGCGAATCGGGTGCGATCGAACAGGATGCCGACTTGATCCTGTTCATCTATCGCGACGAGGTCTACAACCCGGACACGACCGACAAGGGCATCGCCGAGATCATCATCGGCAAGCAGCGCAACGGGCCGATCGGCCGTGTCAACCTGCGCTTCGGCGGCGAGTACACGCGCTTCGACAATCTCGCGCAGGGCGCGTCCGCCGCCGCGCCGCCGTTTTGACGGAATCGCCAGCGTGCAGTTTGCGCCGGACAGCCGCGAACCGCGGGGCCTGATGCGCCTGCTGCGGCGCGCGCTGCGGCCGCGTGGCGGCCGATTTTTCGTGCTGTTCAACCGCCATGCCGAGTTGTGCGTCTCCGGCCTGCGCGCGCTGACGCAATTGCTTGCGAACGTGAAGGACCCGGACGGCCGCGTCCGCGACATCGAGGCCATCGAAAAGCGCGGCGACGGTGTGGTCGACGAGGTCCGCGCCCTGCTCGAGCATGCGCTGTTTCCCCCGTTCGGGCGCGTGATCGTCTTCGAGCTGGTCAACCGCATGGACGACGTGCTCGACCTGACCGAGGACGCCGCGCAGTCGCTGCACCTGTACCACATCACGCACGTGACCGCCGACGCGGTGCGGCTGGCCGAACTCGCGCTCGAAAGCGTGCTGAAGCTGCAGACCGCGATCGCCGCACTCGAGCGGATGGCGAGCCCGCGCGCGATTCTCGCGCTGTGCGCCGAAGTCGATTCGATCGAGGCGCAGGCCGACCACGTGATGCGCGCGGCGATGTCGCGACTGTTCCGCGAGGAGCCCGACGCGCGCCAGCTCGTCAAGCTCAAGGCGGTCTACGAAGTGCTGGAGTCGCTGACCGATCGGTGCAAGGACGTGGCCAACGAGCTGGAGTCGGTCGTGCTGAAGTACGGCTGAGCGTCGCGATGACCACGGCGCTCTGGGTGCTCGCGGTCGCGCTGATTCTTCTCGGCCTCGCGGGCACCGTGCTGCCGGCGCTGCCCGGCGTCGCATTGGTCTTCGGCGGCATCGTGCTCGCCGCGTGGATCGACGGGTTCGCGCGCATTTCGGGGTGGACCGTCGGCGTGCTTGCGGTGCTGGCGACGGTCGGCTTCGTCGTCGATTACGTTGCCGGCGCGCTGTCGGCACAGCGCGCCGGCGCGACGAAGCTGGGGCTTTTCGGGGCTGCGCTCGGCACGTTCGCCGGCTTCGTCACCGGCTTGTGGGGGCTGATTTTCATGCCGCTCGTCGGGGCTGCGGTCGGCGAATTCATCGCCCATCGCGACGCGTTGCGTGCCGGCCGCGTCGGCGTGGCGACTTGGGTCGGCATGCTCATGGGCGCGGTCGCGAAACTCGCGATCGTGTTCGCGATGGTCGGCATCTTCGTCGCCGCGTTGCTGATCTGACGTCCGCCCGACGCATGCGGGACGGCTGACGACGACCGCGTTACAGTACCTCGGCCGCGTGATCGGCGAGCCGCGAACGCTCGCCGCGCTGCAGGGTCACGTGGCCCGAATGCGGCCAGCCCTTGAAACGGTCGACGACGAAGGTCAGTCCCGACGAGCCTTCGGTCAGATACGGCGTGTCGATCTGGGCGATGTTGCCGAGGCAGACGACCTTGGTGCCGGGGCCGGCGCGCGTGATCAGCGTCTTCATCTGCTTCGGCGTCAGGTTCTGGCACTCGTCGATGATCAGGTACTTGTTGATGAACGTGCGGCCGCGCATGAAGCTCATCGACTTGATGCGGATCCGCGTGCGGATCAGGTCGTTGGTCGCGGCGCGCCCCCACTCGCCGGCGGCGTCGTCGCTCTTGTTCAGCACCTCGAGGTTGTCCTCGAGCGCGCCCATCCATGGCGCCATCTTCTCCTCTTCGGTGCCGGGCAGGAAGCCGATGTCCTCGCCGACCGGCACCGTGGCCCGCGTGACGATGATCTCGGAGTAGCGCTTCGTTTCGAGCGTCTGTGCGAGTCCCGCGGCGAGCGCAAGCAGCGTCTTGCCGGTGCCGGCCTGTCCGATCAGCGAGACGAAGTCGCATTCCGGGTCCATCAGCAGGTTCAGCGCGAAGCTCTGCTCGCGGTTGCGCGCCGTGATGCCCCAGACCGCGTTTTTCGCGTGCATGTAGTCGCGCAGAACGCGCAACACCGCCGTCTTGCCTCGGATCTCCTTGACCTGCGCGTAGAACGGCGTGCCGTTTTCCAGATAGACGAACTGGTTGACGAGCAGGTCGGCGACGATCGGACCGGCGATCCGGTAGTAGGTGTGGCCGCCGTGCTGCCACGACTCCATGCCCTTGCCGTGCTTGTCCCAGAAGTTCGGCGGCAATGCGAGCACGCCGGTGTACAGGACGTCGGTGTCCTCGAGCACCTTGTCGTTGTAGTAGTCCTCGGCCGGCAGCCCGAGCGCGCGCGCCTTGACGCGCATGTTGATGTCCTTCGACACCAGCACGACGTCGCGCCCGGCGTGCATGTCCTTGAGCGCGCGAACGACGCCGAGGATCTGGTTGTCGGCCTTGCCCGCCGGCAAGCTCGCCGGTAACGGTCCCGACACCGCCATCGTCTGAAAATACAGCCGCCCGCCCGCCTCGACGTTGCCGAGCGCGTTCAGCGGAATGCCGTCCTCGATCGGCGTCTTGCACGCGGCCACCAGCGCGTCGAGCGTGCGCGAGACCTGTCGCGCGCTGCGCGCGACTTCCGACATGCCCTTCTTGTGCCCGTCGAGCTCCTCGAGCGTCATCATTGGCAGGAACACGTCGTGTTCCTCGAAACGAAACAGGCAGGTCGGATCGTGCATCAGCACGTTCGTATCGAGGACGAACAGCCGCGGCGCGCCCGTCGGCGTGCGCGCCCGTTTGCCGTTGCCGCGCGGCTTGTTTTCGATCACGGCAAGCCGGGCGGCGGCGGGGCGCACCGGCGGCGGCGCTTCGTGCGCGCGCGCCTGCGGGGCAGCGCGTTCTGGCTCCGGCTTCGCCGTGTCGGCCGGCAGCGGGATCAGGATCGTGGCTGGGCGGGTCGGTGCTTTCGGCAGTGGCATCAGCGTGGCGGCGCAAGCCGCGGATCAGGGAATCGGTCATTCACCGCGAGTGCGACGGTTGAACGGGGTCGGGTCCGCAAGCCATGGACGCGGCTCGGGTCTGTTGGCATATGGATCGGGTCTGCGGCGGGTCGGATTGGGGCGCCAATCTGCAAGCGGCCGGCTGCCGCATTCGGCGTCACTGCAGCGCCTGCACGGCGGCGAGGACGTCGTCTGCGTGGCCGGGGACTTTGACGCCGCGCCATTGCCGGCGCAGACGGCCCGAGGCGTCGATCAGGAAGGTGCTGCGCTCGATGCCGCGCACCTGCTTGCCGTACATGTTCTTCATCCTGATGACGTCGAACAGCGTGCACAACGTTTCATCCGGGTCCGAGATCAGCTCGAACGGAAAGCCCATTTTGCGCTTGAAGTTCTCGTGTGACTTCAGACTGTCGCGCGACACGCCGACGACTTCGGCGCCCGCCTTGCGGAACTTCGCATAACGGTCCGCGAAGTCCTTGCCTTCGGTCGTGCAGCCGGGCGTGTTGTCCTTCGGATAAAAGTACAGGACGAGCGCACGGCCCCGCACCGAGGCGAGCGAAAAAGGGCCGCCGGTGGACTCGGCGGTGAAGTCGGGGACCTTCTTGTCGACGGCAACGGTCATGGGCTCTGTTCAGGCGTCCTGCAAGACGGCGGCGACGACGCGCCGGCCTTCGGCGGTCAGGATGTTGTAGGTTCGGCAGGCGGCGGCGGTGTCCATCACCTCCACGCCGATGCGTGCGCGGGTCAGCGCAGCGTACAGTGCCGGTCGGGGAAAGCGCTGGCGTGATCCGGTGCCGAGAAGCACGATCTCCGGTTCGAAGGCCAGCAGCTCCTCGAAGTCGCTTTCGGCGAGCGCGTCGAAGTCGTGCGGGCTCCACGCCGATGGCGGCCGTTCGGGTGAAACGACGAGATTGCCGCTGAAGCGGACGGCATTGATTTCGATGAAGCCGGGACCGTAGGCGGTGACGGTGTTCAGCGACGTCCTCGGATCCTCGTGCAGTTTCAAGTGGCTGCGGCTCCTCGTGACCGGTCGCGCCCGTGGCGCGGGATTGCTGCGGTTCGGGTAAATTATAGGCACACGTTGCACCGCAAAAGCGAGCGCGCCGCGCTGGTCCCGGGCGCAATCGCCGCATCGAGGAAACCATGGCCGAGGTCCCGCGCGAATTCGCGCGCATCAAGCGTCTGCCGCCGTATGTGTTCAACATCACTGGCGAGCTGAAGATGGCCGCGCGTCGGCGCGGCGAAGACATCATCGACATGAGCATGGGCAACCCGGACGGGCCCACACCCAGGCACATCGTCGACAAGCTGGTCGAAGCCGCGCAGCGTCCCGACACGCACGGTTATTCCGTCTCCAAAGGCATCCCGCGGCTGCGGCGCGCGATCACGGGCTGGTACAAGCGGCGCTTCGACGTCGACTTCGACCCGGACGCCGAGGCGATCGTCACGATCGGTTCGAAGGAGGGGCTGGCGCACCTGATGCTCGCCACGCTCGAGCGTGGCGATACCGTGCTGGTGCCGAACCCGAGCTATCCGATCCACATCTACGGCGCGATCATCGCCGGTGCGGACATCCGCTCGGTGCGGATGACGCGCGGCGTGGACTTCTTTGCCGAGCTGGAGCGCGCGATCCGCGAGTCGTTTCCGAAGCCGAAGATGATGATCCTCGGTTTTCCGAGCAACCCGACCGCGCAATGCGTGGATCTGGCGTTCTTCCACCATGTCATCGAGCTGGCCAGGCAACACGGCATCTACGTCGTGCACGATCTCGCGTACGCCGACATCACGTTCGACGGCTTCCGGGCGCCGTCGATCATGCAGGTGCCCGGCGCGCGCGACGTGGCGGTCGAGTTCTTCACGATGAGCAAGAGCTACAACATGGCCGGCTGGCGCATCGGCT
>CAZIJU010000105.1:0-12652 GCA_964539745.1 uncultured Burkholderiaceae bacterium
GATTCTCGTTCTGGCGTTCGCGTGCGACTACAACGCCGCTGGGTTACCGGTTACGATCTCGCGGCTGCAGCTTCAGGCGAGCGTTTTCCTGCCGCAACCGCGCCAGCTCGGCCTGCACGTCATCGATCGGCCGCGCCGGCGGGCGGCTGCAGCAGCGGCTGGCCGCGCCGCGTTCGGGGTGCCCTGATGAAGGAAGGACGTTTGAAAAGACTATCCCCCGCAAGGCTGCGTGCTTGAGCTGTGGCACGAGACAGCAGGGCCCAGCGGGAGCTGTCCAGCGCCCCGTTCTCAAAGGCGCAGTAGCACACTGGGTCGCATGTGCAAGTTCGATCATTTGGATTGGTAGTCTGAGTTCCGCCTGACCCTACCGCCCGGCAGGCAGGCGCGAATGCCAGCGCCGCTTGCCCTCGCCGCCTGATCGTCACCGTCGACCCGCAACGCTTCCGCAACGCCCCCTGCCCCATCCTGCGTGCATGACCCACGCAGGCACGGCCCCTCCGCCCGCCGCCCCGCTTCGCTACACGCTGGAACTGCAGCCCGAGACGGCGGCGCAGCCCTGGCGTGCGGTGCTGCGGCCGGCGGGTGCCGGGGTGGACCCGGCCGCTCCGGACGACGCGCTCGTCTTCGACACGCCGCTTGCGTTGGCTCGCCACCTTGCGCAGTTCATGGCGCCGCCCCGGCGTTACGGATTGCGCTGATCCCGCGGAGACCGACCGATGCCACGCCTGCGCGCCACTCACGCCCTCCTTCCGCCGCCATCGCACGCGGGTGCCCGCGCACCTACCGCGTCCTCCCCTTCATCCATGCAGGTCGATCGTGCATCACTGGGCGCGCTCGGCCGTCGCACCCGGCTGCTCGTCGCTGCCGCGCTGGCCGGTTCATTGATCGCGTGCGGCGGTGGGGGCGGCTCCGCGCCTGCCCCTGCACCGACGCCACCTCCGCCGCCCGCCAACCAGCCGCCGGTGGCGAGCTTCACCGCCGCACCCGCGGTGGCCGCGGGCGCGCCGTTGGTGGTGGATGCCGCGGCCTCCTCCGACCCCGACGGCGATCCGCTGACCCTGAGCTGGAACTTCGGTGACGGCACGCGCGGCGGCGGCCGCAAGCTGCCGCATGTTTTCGCCTCGGCCGGCACCTACACCGTCACGCTCACCGTCAGCGACGGCCGCGGCGGCAGCGCCACGGCCACGCGCGCGGTCACGGTCTCGGGCGGCCCGACGATGGGTGCTGCGGTGGACACAGTGCTCGCGGTCACCGACGGCAGCGCGCCGCTGGCGGGCGTTGCCGTCAGCGTGGTCGGCGGCACGGCCACCGCCACCACGGGCACGGACGGCCGGGCAACCATTGCAACCGGCACCGGCGCCCCGTTGCAGTTGCGCTTTGCCAGGGCGGGCTTTGCCGACCAGATCAAGTCGATCGAGCTGCCGGCCGGTGCCAGCGGCGGGTACCTGGAGGTGCGCATGCTGGCGCGCGAGGCGCCGCTCACGCTGCCGAGCGCGGCGGCCGGCGGCACGCTGACCGGCAAGGACGGCGCGCGCGTGACCTTTGCGCCCAACTCGCTGGTCGATGCCAGCGGCCAGCCGGTCACGGGCGCGGTGCAGGTGAACGTCACGCCAGTGGACGTGGGCAGCAACGCCGATGCGTTCCCGGGCCTGTTTGCCGGCTTTCGCGAAGACGGCGCGCGCGGGCTGCTGGCGTCGTACGGCACGGTGGAATACGTGCTGACGAGCAACGGCCAGCGCGTGCAGCTCGCGCCGGGGGCGAGCGCCACCATCGAGATCCCGATCTACACCACGCTGAACCTCGACCGCAGCGCCGTGGTGGCGGGCGCCACCATCCCGCTGTGGTCGCTGGATGAGCGCACCGGCGTGTGGGTGCAGGAAGGCGTAGGCACGGTGGTCGCCAATGCCGGCAGCCCGAGCGAACTCGCGCTGCGCGCGCAGGTGACGCACTTTTCGTGGTGGAACTGCGACGCGTTCGTGTTCCCGCCGTACCGGCCCAACGGCCGCTGCTGCATCCGCGACACGCCGGGCGGCCCGTGCAAGGAGAACTCGGGCGACGTGTGCAACGTGGCCGGCAACACGCGCGAGAACAACGGCAGCAATGCCATGTCGAGCGCGGTGCGGCCGTTCGCGGTGAATCCGCTGGCGGTGAATCCCGCGACGCGCCGCGTGCCGATGACTGTTGCCACCGCGCAGATCCCGGCGCTCGCCGGCGCCGTGCTCGCGATGCCGGCCGACGTGGACATCGACGTCGTGGCCACTGCGCGCAACGGCACCTATCGCGGCACGCGGCTGTTTCGCGGCGGGCCTGACGTGACCGACAACGTGGTGATCGACCTGCTGCCCACGCAGTCGGCCGGCGACATCGCCATCAGCCTTCCGTGGGACCAGACCTACGCGCTGCAGGCGGTCGGCAACGTGTCGCGCTTCCGCCTGCCGCTGCCAGCGGGGCCGGGGTTCGAGGTGCGCGTCAGCCGCGCCGGCTCCACGCTGTCGGGCTCGGTGCGGCTTTTGCGGCCCGACAACTCGGTGGTGGGCGACGTGCCGTTCAATGCCACCAGCGCCTACCTCGCAGAAAGCACGGTGGCCGCGGCGGGTGAGTACCGGATCGAAGTCACCGCCGGCGCCAATGCGCCCGGCGGCTTCCGGCTCGAGGTGGCAAGCCTCGGCAGTTGCGGCACGGTGGAGACGCTGAGTGTTCCGTCCACACCCACGGTGCCGCTCGGCCAGCAGCAGTCGCGCTGCTATGACCTGACGCTGGCGGCGGACGACGCCGTGCGGGTCGACCTGACCGGCGTCAGCAACGGCGTGCAGGGTTCGATCTCGCTGTCCACCGCAGGCGGCGCGCAACTGCTGGCGGCGCTGAACTACGGCGCCGGCGCACCCGGTGCGGGCAGCAGCATCCTGACCGGGGTGTCGGTGGCCGGCACCTATCGGCTGCGCGTGACCAACACCACCAACGCCACCGGCTCGGTCACGCTGGCTCTCAGCAAGCCGGCCGTGGAAGTGCTGGCCGTACCGGCGACCGCCACGATCACCAACCTGGCCACGGCCACGCCGCGGCTGTACCTGATCAAGCCGCCGGCCGATGGCCTGTTCCACCTGGCGCTGGCCAGCACCGGCGGGCAGGTGGGCGCAGGATTCAATCCGCGGCCGGCGTCGTTCCTGGTCGCATCGAGCCCGGGTGCGCTCGCCTACAAGGTGGAGGCGCCGGCGCTGCCGGTGGTCAGCGTGTTCCGCAACTCGGGCAGCGGCACGGTGACGATCACGACCGGCGTGCCGACGGTCATCGCGCGCGATGCCGACGTCAGCGGCACCGCAGCGGCCGGTGGGGTGTCGGTGTACGCATTCAACGCCGCTGCGGGCGACGCCATCGCCTTCGGCCGCGCGCATCCGCAGTCTTCGTTCGGGGTGGCCGCGTTCAGCGTGCTGACCCCGGCCGGCACGGCGCTGCCCGAGACCACGCCGGTGCACACGCTGGCAGCCACCGGGCTGCACTCGGTGGTGCTGTCGGGACTGGGCGGCACGCCGGCGCCCTTCACCTTCCGCATCAACAATGCGCCGGCACCGGTGGCACTGACCCTGACGCCGCCGGTCACCACCCAGCCGATCGACCTGCCGCTCGGCCAGGTGCTGCGCTACACGTTCGACCAGACACGCGGCCAGATCATGGGGCTGCGGCTGGCCACGCCGGGCGCGCTGAACCTCAGCGCATCGGTGGAGGGCGTGGTCGCCGCGCAGACGCCGAGCAGCGGCAGCGGACCGTTCAGCGTCAGCACGCCACCGAGCTTCGTCTACACGACCGGCAATGCGACGCTGGTCGTGCGGTCCACCTCCTCGGTGCTGGAACGCGCGAGCGGCAGCGCCAGCGTCAGCGTGGTTCGGCCGGTGCCCGCGGCGGCGAACTTCGACACGGCGCTCGCCGGCAACGTGGCCGCCGGCGAATGGACGGGTTACCGCTTCACGGTGCCCGCCAGCGGTCGTTACCTGCTGCGGCTGACCTCGACGGCAGCGGCGCCGTTCGGCCTGCAGGGCACGGTCTGGTCCAGCAACACCGCCTTCTCCGGCGGTTATGCGGGCGAGTTCTCGTCGAGCCTGGACTCGATCTCGGTGCCGCAGGAGGGGCTGGGCCTGCTCGCCGCCGGCGAGCACACGGTGACCGTGCGCCACACCGGCGTCGGCGCCGCGACGGTGCCGTTCACCATGGCGCTGGTGACGCTGGAGGCGCCGGCGGCGCTGACTGCAGGCGCAGCGCCGACGGCAGGCAGCATCGATATCGATGGCGAGCGCGACTACGCCAGCTTTGCCGGCACCGGCGGGCAGACCTACACGGTGCGCGTGCTGCCCGCCTTCAACGGCACGCTGCGCATCCGCAAGCTCAGTCCGAACGGCGACTTCACCAACCGCGCAAGCGAACTCCTCAACCTCGCCGGCACGCCGGCGGCGCTCGCCGCCAACACGATGGCGGCGCTGACCTTCACCATCCCGGCCGACGCGACCTTCGGCAGCGGCACGTACATCGTGGAGGTGGTGGCCGATGCGGGCGGCACCGGGTCGTACACGGTGCAGTTGACGTCGCCGTGAGGATTGAGCTGCGACTTAGAGTTCCCTCAATACGCCCGACCGACGAGCGGGCGGCGGCAACGATGGCGATAGAGTCGCTGACGGCGCGCTCCTTGGACGATCGGTGCGCGGATCGCCGCGCACCGCCGCGGGCGCCGCGCTGCCCGGCTACACCCAGCCGTTTCTCACCGCCAGCGCCGCCGCCTCGGTGCGGGTGGCCACGCCGAGCTTGTTCAGGATCACCGACACGTGATCGCGCACCGTGTAGGGCGACAGTCCGAGGGCGTCGGCGATCTGCGGGTTGGTCGCGCCGCGACCCAGCTGCGCCAGCACCCGCAATTCGCGCTCGCTCAGGCCAAAGTTGCGCAACTGCGCCGCCGCGCGGGTGCGCGCGTGCGCGGTTGCGTCGCGCGCGGCGATGCGCCGGTTGGCCTCCATCAGCTCGAGATTTCGAATGCGTTGGGCGTGCGCCTCGCGCTGCGCCTCCGACACCCGCATTCGCACCAGCAAGGCCTGGGCGCGGCGCTCGTTCATCGACTGGTAGTAGTCACGCTCGACGCGGTGCGATTCGCGCAGATGAAACAGCGCACGCGCCAGCGACCCGCTGTGCTCGTAAACGTCGGCCAGCGTTGCGTGCACCCGTTTCTGGGTCCGCACCTCTTGCGTCCACTCGGCGAGCGCGAGCGCCTGCAGCAGCAGTCGCTCGCTGTCGTCGGTCGCGCCGGCCTGCGCGGCCAGCCGGCCGAGCAGATGCAGGACATTGGCCTCCGAATGCGGTGCGCCGGCGCTGCGCGCAACCGCTAGCGCAGCATTGAGCGCCTGCGCCGCAGCCTCAGGCTGCAAGGCATCGAGTTCCACCTCGCCCAGAATGGCTAGCGCGCGCGCCTCGCCGGTGCGATCGCCGGCGCGGCGCATCGCGTCCAGCGCACGCTGCAGGTGATCGCGCGCTTCGGCCACCGCACCGGTACGCGCCAAATAAGCGCCGAGGTTCATCCGCGCCACCCGGCCGCGGTCGTCACCCACGGCATCGAGCGCACGCTGCGCAAACTCCACCGCACGCGCAAAGTCTTCAATCTCGGCGCACACGTTGGCCAGGTTGGCGTACATCGACATGCGCGCCAGCGGGTCAGCGTGGGCATCGGTAAGCGCCAGCGCCTTGTGCAGATGTTCGGTGGCGCCGTCGAAGTCGCCGAGCCGCATCAGCGCCACGCCGATGCCGTTCAGGCAGCCGATTTCGTCCTCGCGGTTGCGGGTGCGGCGCGCGGCATCGAGTCCCTCGATCAGCACCGGCAGCGCCGCGGCAAAGTTACCGCCGCAGATGTACGCGTTGCCGAGCGTGCGTCGCGCCGCACCGCCGAGCGCGACATCGCGCTGCTGATCGGCCGCCGCCATCGCCTCGGCGGCGAGCTGCACGGCACCGGTCGGGTCGCCGTGCATCGATGCGCGAGCGCGTTCGATCATCCCGTGCACGGCGGCCCGCGCCAAGGCGCGACCAGCGCGGCGTTCGGCGCGGGGAGCGGTCGGGCGTGCAACAGCCATCGGCGCGATCGTTTTCGGCGCCCACCACTGTAGCGAGCGGACTCGGTGGGCAGACCGACAGATGTCGGGTCGAGCCGCGAGGCGAACGCCATCCACCGGTCTGATTGTAGCGGCGCCTGGCACGGCACATACTGAACGGCCAAGTGCATGAGGACACCCCCAACGTTCGCTCTCCACGGAAAGAGACTGCGTGAAACCGACCCGCACACCCTGGCTGCTGGCGCTGTGCGCGGCGGCCGTCGTTGCAGGCTGCGGTGGCGACACCGTGCAAAGCCCGGCGCCTGCGCCCGGCACGACTGCGCCGACACCGTCCCCGTCACCTGCGCCGACACCCGCCCCGTCGCCTGCGCCGACGCCACCGCCCCTGCCCACCGCGCAGCCGCAACCGGACCGGCCTGTCTCGCGTGCGGCGGCGGCGCGCTTTTTGAATCAAGCGACCTTTGGAGCCACCGACGCCGAGATCGACCGGGTGATGCAGATCGGCTACACGGCGTGGATCAACGAGCAGCTTGCGCTCGCCGGCAACCGCCTGACACCGCGCATGGCCGCGCAGCGTGCGCTCGACAACAACTACTTCCTGTATCACCAGGACCTGCACCTGTATGCGTGGTACTGGGCGGCGGTGACCGGGCAGGACCAGTTGCGGCAGCGTATGGCCTTTGCGCTGTCGCAGATCTTCGTGGTGTCGCTGGAGCACCCGGTCACCGCGTTCAACTACGACGTGGTGCCGGCGTTTTATGACATGCTGCTGGACAACGCGTTCGGCAACTACCGGCAGCTGCTGGAGCGCGTAACGCTGCACCCGGCGATGGGCATGTACCTGTCGCACATGGCCAGCGTGAAGGACGACCCTGCCACCGGCGCACGCCCCGACGAGAACTACGCACGCGAGGTGATGCAGCTGTTCTCCATCGGGCTGTGGGAACTGAGCCCGGACGGCACGCAAAAGCTTGCCGGCGGCGCGCCGATTCCGACCTACAGCAACGCCGACATCGAGGGACTGGCCAAAGTCTTCACCGGCTGGAGCTGGGGTGACATGCGCGCCGACTGGCGCAACGAGATCGGTTTCTTCTCCGGCGTGTACGGTCACCAGTACAACAGCGCGTGGCGCGCGCCGATGATGGACTACCCGATGTTTCACTCCACATCGGAGAAGCGCTTTCTAGGTTTGATCATCCCGGCGCAGACCACCGCCAATCCGCAGGCCAGTCTGAAGGCCGCGCTCGACCACATTGCGGCCCACCCGAACGTCGGTCCGTTCATCGCGCGGCGGCTGATCCAGAGTTTCGTCACCAGCAATCCGTCGCCGGCCTACGTCGGCCGGGTGGCGGCGGTGTTTGCCAACGACGGCGCAGGTGTACGCGGTAACCTGGCCGCGGTGCTGCGGGCGGTGCTGCTGGATGCCGAGGCGCGCGACCCGCGTATGAGCGACGCGATCGGCTTCGGCAAGCTGCGCGAGCCGGTGCTGCGCATCACCGGCGCGATGCGCGCGTTCAACTATCGCTCGGAGACCGGGCGTTGGATGCTTCCGGCGCAGGGCGCGTGGTTCATGCCGGACGAGATCGCGCGGGTCGTGGCGCAGTTGCCGATGCATGCACCGTCGGTATTCAACTTCTACCGCGCGACCTACAGCCCGCCGAACTCGGTGCTGTCGGCTAACGGACTGATCGGGCCAGAGTTCCAGATCCACCACGAGGTCTCCGCCGCCGAGTACCTGAACGGCCTGCGTACGCTGGTCTACGACGGCGCCGGCCGCAACTGGTATTCCAACCCGTTCACCTGGGACGTGCGCTCCAACTTTTCCGCCGAGGCGGCGCTGGCCGACAACCCGGACGCTCTGATCGATCGCGTCGCGCTGCTGTTGATGGATGGCCGCATCAGTGCCGCGCTGCGCGCCGACCTGCGCGACGCCATCAATACGGTGCCGCTGTCGGCCACCAACGCACGCCTGGAGCGCGCGCGCATCGCCGTGCTCTTCACGCTCGCTTCCCCCGAATACCTGGTGCAACGATGAGCGCAATCCATCAACAACTGAGCCGTCGCGGCTTTCTGCGCGCCGCCACCGCCACGGCCACGCTGGCCGGTCCGGCCACGCCCTGGCTGCTGAATCTCACACTCGCCGGGCCGGCCGCCGCGCAGTCCGCCACCGACTACAAGGCGCTGGTGTGCGTGTTTCTCGGCGGCGGCAACGACTCGTTCAACACGGTGCTGGCCAACGACGGTCCGTCATGGACCCAGTACACGCGCTGGCGCACGCTGGGCGCGATTCCGATCGCGCTACCGGCGGTAGGGGCCACGGGCGGGGTGGTGCCGATCACGCCGCGCACTGCGCAAAGCGGCAGGAGCTTTGCGCTGCACCCGCGCCTGGCCGGTGTGGCGTCGCTGTTCGAGCAGGGCCGGCTGGCGATCGTGTCGAACATCGCACCGATCAAGGGGCCGCTCGATCTGCGCAATTACAACACCGGCGTAGCGCCGATGCTGCCGCCGGGCCTGTACTCGCACGAGCACCAGTCCGCCATCTGGCAGGTGCAGAGCCCGCAGGGCGGTGTCGGCTGGGGCGGCCGCATGGGCGACCTGCTGGCCTCCGCCAACGGCGCCAACACGATCTTCACCGGCATCTCGACCGACGGCGCGTCGAGCTGGCTGGCCGGGCGCGACACCATTGCCTATGCGGCGAGCCGCGACGGCGGCGTGAAGATCGGCCTGCTCACCGGGGCCACGGCGGCCGAGCGTGCGCGCGCCGACATCCTGCGCAGAATCGTGTCGCGCGATGCGAGTCACCTGTTCGAGAAAGAGACCGCGGCCGTCACGCGTCGCTCGATTGCCGCCGAACACACGATCGGCACCGCGACCCTGCCGCGGCAGAGCCAGACCACACCGAACGGCGTGCCCGACCCGACGCAGATTCCGGCGCGGCAGGGCGGCGGCATGACCGACAACCCGCTCGCGATCCAGCTGCAGACGGTGGCACGCATCATCGGCGCGCGTGCCGCGCTCGGCATGCGGCGGCAGTTGTTCTTTGTCACGCTGGGCGCGTTCGACACCCATGCCAACCAGGCCGCCGACCATGACTACGCGCTGCGCCAGGTCGATCACGCGCTGACCTACTTCGACGGCGTGCTCGGCACGCTCGGCGGGCAGGACGTGCGTTCGATGGTGACCGCCTTCACCGCCAGCGAATTCGGGCGCACCTTCACCAGCAATGGCACCGGCACCGACCACGGCTTTGGCGCCCATCACTTGGTGCTTGGCGGCGCGGTGCGCGGGCGTGACATCTACGGCGCGTTTCCGCAGATCGGCACCGGCCACGAGCGCGACATGGGCAAGGGCATCCTGATCCCGCAGTACTCGGTCGACCAGTACGGCGCCACTCTGGCGCGCTGGTTTGGTGTGGCCGACGGTCAGTTGGCCGAGATCTTTCCCAACCTGTCGCGTTACTCGGAGCGCACGCTCGGCTTCGTCTGACCGGCAACGCGCGAAGGCACCCCGCCCCGACGGCTGTCGGGGTCGGGCGTTATGTCGCGATCATCTGTAAGGGCGATGGGCATCGCCACCCCGGATCCAGATACTGCCCGCGCAGCGCATCGGCTACGTCGTGGTCGCGCGGCGCTGTTCGGGGGCGAGGGTGGCGCGGACGCGATCTGAGACATGGGCCTGCGCGCTGGTGTCGGCGGCGGCCGTGGCTGCGTTGTCGGCATGCGGCGGCGATGCCGTTTTCGAGCCGCCGGCGCCGCCGCCGGCCGACACACCGGTTGCAGCGGCCGGTGAACGCTGGTCGAACCCTGCCACCTGGGGCGGCCGGCTGCCGCAAGCCGGCGAAGATGTGGTCATACCCGCGGGCCGCACCATCCTGATCGACCTGTCGCCGCCGCCGTTGCGTTCGGTGCGGATCGACGGGGCGCTGGTATTTGATGCCGAACGCCACATCGAACTCACCGCCGGCGCGGTGACGCTCACCCGCGCGGACAGCCGGTTCGCGGCCGGCAGTCCGAGCACGCCGCATCCGACGCGCGCGGTGCTCACGCTGTCGGCGCGTCACCTGCCGGCACCGGATGCCGACTGCGGCACGCAGGGCCTGTGCGTGAAGGCCGGCACGCTGGCGTTCTTCGGTGCGCCGCGCACGGCGTGGACCCGGCTGGCGGCCACCGCGGCGCGCGGTGCCACGTCGATCACGCTGACGGCGGCCGCCGGCTGGCGGGTCGGCGACCGGCTGGTGCTGGCGTCGACCGACTTCGACATGTCGCAAGCCGAGGAAGTGACGGTCACCGCGGTCGACGGCGCGCGCGTCGACATCACCCCGCCGCTGCGCTTCGAGCACTTCGGCAGCGTGCAGTCGTTCGGCGACGCGACCATCGACACCCGCGGCGAGGTCGCGCTGCTGGCGCGCAACGTGACCGTGCGCACCGATCCGGCGGCGCCGGGCCGCGGCGGCCACGTGTGGATCGGTGCGGCGGCGCGCACGCAGGTGTCGAACGTCGAGTTCAGCGGCCTCGGCCAGAGCGGCGTCTTCGCGCGCCATCCGTTGCACTTCCATGCGCTGCGCGCCGGCGGCGCGCAATCGTTCGTGCGTGGCAGCGTGGTGGTGCGCAGTGCCAACCGCTGCATTTCGCTGGTCGCCACCGACGGCGTGTCGATCGAACGCAACGTCTGCTACGACCACGTCGGCAACGGCTTTCACATCGACGGCGGCGCCGGCGTCGACAACCGTTTCATCGGCAACCTCGGGCTCGTCACGCGCGCGCCGGCCGCCGATCGGGCGCTGCTCGCGGCCGAGCGGCCCGAGTACGGCGGCCCGGCGACGTACTTCATCACCCATCCGCGCAACACCTTCCGCGACAACGTGGCGGCCGGCTCGGCCAGCACCGGGTTCTGGTTCGCCATGCCGTCGGCGGTCACGGGCGCGGCGGCGGCGCTGGCCCCCGACGCGTACGGCGCGCCCAGCGCCGAGTGGCGACTCGACTTCAGCGACAACGTCGCACATTCGAATCGTGGCGCCGGCGTGCACCAGGACAACTGTCTGCAGGCCGACGGAACCACCGCCGGCTGCTACTGGGGCCCGATCCGCGAGCAGGCGCAGGCGCTCGGCGTCGAGCCGGCGCCCAGCGACCCCCGGCTGCGGGTCGAGTACGGCCGCATCACCGCCTACAAAAACGCGCTCGGCATCGGCAACCGCGCCTTCTACATGCGCTATCGCGACGTGCGGCTCGCCGACAACGGGGTCGGCATGGTGCTCGCGTGCAACAACTGCGAGGTGAGCGGCGGCCTGATCGCCGGCGAAACCGCCAATCTCGGCACGCCGGCCGCGGGCGAGCGTCGCGGCCCACGCGGCCACAGCCTGCCCGATGCGGCGGCCCGCGAGTTCGACCAGCGGCTGGTGGGTTTTCGCTTCTACGACGAACGCGTGGCCATTCGGGATCTGACGTTTGCCGCCTTTGTGCACGGCGCCCTGAGCGACGGCACCGCGCGCGCCGAAACCGCGGCGCTGTCCGGCAACACCACCGATGCGGCCGGACACAGCGCGGCCGGCATCCGGTTCGTGGACGTGCCGGCCGAGACGCGCATCGGCATGGGCGTGGGCGGCGCGCAGTTTGCGTTCACCGATGTCGACGGCAGCGTGACCGGTGTGCCGGCGTCGGTCGCGGCCGAAGCGCCCAGTCTGTCGGACGCGAGCTGCACCCGCCGCCTGAGTCGCGGCAGCCACGCGCGCGCGTTTCATGTGTGCGCGACTGCCGGCGATCGCTTCCGCTTCATCGATCTGTGGTGGTACGAGGGCGAGTTTGCCGGCGACAACATGCCCGTCGGCGTCACCCGCATCGACGCCGGCCGCATCGGCGGCGCCTTCGTGCGCACGTACGAGAACCGACTGAAGCTCGACCGCGGCACACCGATGCGGCTGGCGTTCCGCGACGGCGTGATGACGCCCGGCAGCACCTTGCGCTTCAGCGGACTGGCGCCCGGCGATCGCTTCGTGATTCAGGTGCCGTATGCGCAGCGGCCCACCGAAGTCGTGTTCGGCGGTGCGTACTTCGGTCCGTTGCGCGAACGGCAGACGGCGCTGGCGCCGGCATCAGGCGTGGCGACGCTGGCGCCCAACACGTGGTGGTTCGATGCATCCGCGCGACTGCTGCACATCGATGCCCAGCCGCACTATCTCGACTACGCGTTCAACGACGGTTTCGCCAACCTCACCGTGCGGTGATCCAGCGCGCGATTGCCGCGACCACGTCGGACTCGATGCCGTTGAAGCCGCGGTGTGACAGGGCTTCGCACGGCGATCCCTGGCAGCGTACGCCGCGCGCACTGAATGACAGCAGTCCGGCGCGTCGTGCGTGCAGGGCGGTGAGAACGCGGCGCAGGTCACCGAACCGGGTGAGGCGACAGGTGGCGGCCGGGCGATACACCCTCAGCACCGGCACCCGAAGCCGGGTCGATCGCAAGCCCGGCCGCCGCGGTCATCGTTGCGCTCAACCCCACGCCGTCGACCGCGGTATCCAGCCGCAGGCCGACCGCGCCCGCCCCAAGCTGGCCCCACTGTGTCGCTTGATGCAGCC
>CAZIJU010000106.1:0-12554 GCA_964539745.1 uncultured Burkholderiaceae bacterium
CGTGCGCGTCGGGCAGCCAGGTGTGCACCGGCCACATCGGCACCTTGACCGCGAACGATGCGAAGAACGCGAGGAACAGCAGGATCTGCGCCTCGAGCGGGATCTTCAGCTTGTGCCAGGCGGCCAGATCGAAGCTTGCGCCCGCCGTGTAGTAGAGGTACACGAAAGCGACCAGCATCAGCAGCGAGCCGGCCAGCGTGTACAGGAAGAACTTGAACGCCGCGTAGACGCGCCTCGGCCCGCCCCAAATGCCGATGATGATGTACATCGGAATCAGCGTAGCCTCGAAGAACACGTAGAACAGCAGCCCGTCGGCGGCGGCGAACACGCCGATCATCAGTCCCGACAGGATCAGGAACGCCGCGTTGTACTGCGCGACCTTCTGCTCGATCACCTCCCAGCCGGCGATCACGACGAGCACCGTCATGAAGGCGGTCAGCGGAACGAACCACACCGAGATGCCGTCCACGCCGAGGTGGTAGTGCGCGTTCAGCCGCTCGATCCAGACGGCTTTCTCGACGAATTGCAGGCCGGCCTGCGCCGGGTCGAACTGCGTCAAAAGCGGGATCGTCACCAGCAGACCGAGCAGGCTGCCGGCGAGCGCAACGGTCTTGACGAGCGCGGCGCTGCGGTCGCGTCCTGCCGCGAGGATGAACAGACCCGCTGCGACCGGAATCCAGATCGCGAGGCTCAGCCAGGGGGTCGACGTCTGCATCGGCGCTCGCCCCTTACCTTGCGGTCAACGCCGGCCAGACGTACGGCAGCGTCAGGAAGAAGAACAGCACGATCGCGATGCCGATCAGCATTGCGAAGGCGTAGTGGTAGATATAGCCGGACTGGACGAAACGGATGACGCCGGCGGCCCAGCCGACGAGCCGCGCGGTGCCGTTGACCGCCACACCGTCGATCAGCGCAACGTCGCCGCCCTTCCAAAGACCCCGGCCGATCGCGCGTGCGCCGCCGGCGAAGACGAGCTCGTTGAAGCGGTCCATGTAGTACTTGTTGGCGAGCAGCGCGTACAGCGCCGAGAAGCGCTGCGCCAGCATCCACGGGATGTCCGGCCGCTTCAGATAGAAGAACCAGGCGAGCAGCACGCCCGCCAGCGCGAGGAAGAACGGAAGCGAGACGAACCCGTGCAGCGCCATCGCGGTGGCGCCGTGAAAGTGCTCGCGCAGAACGTCCATCGCGGGATGCGCCTTGCCGTCGACGAAGATCGAATCGCGGAAGAAGTCGCCGAACAGCAGCTTGTCGATCGCGACGAAACCGATGACGACCGAAGGGATCGCCAGCAGGATCAGCGGGATCGTCACCACCGCGGGCGACTCGTGCGGCTTCTCGCCAGGTGCGAGGCCGTGATGGTGATCGCCGGTCGGTTCCTCGTCCTCGCGGCCCTCGTCGTGCGCGCGGCCGAAGCGCTCCTTGCCGTGGAACGCCAGAAAGTACATCCGGAACGTATAGAAGGCGGTGACGAACACCCCCGCGACCACCGCAAAGTACGCGAAGCCGCTGCCTGGCACGGTCGAGGCGCCGGTGGCTATGATGATGCTGTCCTTCGAATAGAAGCCCGAGAAGAACGGCGTGCCGATCAGCGCAGCCGAGCCGATCAGCGCGGTGATCCAGGTCACCGGCATGTACTTGCGCAGTCCGCCCATGTTGCGCAGGTCCTGGTCATGGTGCAGCCCGATGATCACCGACCCGGCGGCGAGGAACAGCAGCGCCTTGAAGAACGCGTGCGTCATCAGATGGAAGATCGCGACCGAATACGCCGACGCCCCGAGCGCCACCGTCATGTAGCCAAGCTGCGACAGTGTCGAATACGCGACGACGCGCTTGATGTCGTTCTGCACGATGCCGAGCAGGCCCATCGCGAGCGCCGTGATCGCGCCGATCACGATGACGAAGGACAAGGCCGCCTCGGACAGCTCGAACAGCGGCGACATCCGCGCGACCATGAAGATGCCCGCGGTCACCATCGTCGCGGCGTGGATCAGCGCCGAGATCGGGGTCGGGCCCTCCATCGAGTCGGGCAGCCAGACGTGCAGCGGGAACTGCGCGCTCTTGCCCATCGCCCCGACGAAAAGGCACAAGCAGATCGCCGTGATCAGCGCCCAGTCGGTTCCGGGCAGCATCGGCCCCTTGGCGACGAGATCCGGCGCAGCCTTGAACACCGCGGCGTAGTCGAGCGTGCCGAAATACGCGAAGACGAGCCCGATGCCGAGGATGAAGCCGAAGTCGCCGACGCGGTTGACCAGGAAGGCCTTGAGGTTCGCGTAAATGGCGGTCGGCCGCGTGTACCAGAAGCCGATCAGCAGGTACGAGACGAGGCCCACCGCCTCCCAGCCGAAGAACAGCTGCAGGAAATTGTTGCTCATCACCAGCATCAGCATCGAGAAGGTGAAGAGCGAGATGTAGCTGAAGAAACGCTGATAGCCCGGGTCGTCGGCCATGTAGCCGATCGTGTAGACGTGCACCATCAGCGAGACGAAGCTGACCACGAGCATCATCAGCGCGGTCAGCGGGTCGATCAGGAACCCGATCGCGAGCTTCAGGTCGCCGACCGTGGACCACGTGTAGACATCGCCGTTGAAGGTGTGGCCGCGGTACACGACGTCGACGAACACGAGCGCCGAGGCGATCGTCGCCACCAGCACGCCGAAGATCGTCACCGTGTGGCTGCCGGCGCGCCCGAGCACGCGGCCGCCGAGTCCCGCGAGGATCGCGCCGACGAGCGGCGCCAGCGGAACGAGCAGATACAGCCTTTGCATACCGGTCATCGCGTCAGCCCTTCAGCGAATCCAGCTCGTCGACATTGATCGTCGACAGGTTGCGGAACAGCACGACCAGGATCGCCAGCCCGATCGCAGACTCGGCCGCCGCGACGGTCAGGATGAAGAACACGAACACCTGCCCGTGGAAGTCGCCGAGGTAGTGCGAAAACGCGATGAAGTTCGTGTTGACGGCGAGCAGCATCAGCTCGATCGCCATCAGCAGCACGATCAGGTTCTTGCGGTTCAGGAAAATGCCGATCACGCTGATCGCGAACAGCAGCGCTCCGACGCCCAGATACCAGGACAGCGAAACCATCGTCGTTGCTTCCCCTCTCCTCGCGCTCTTCTTCAGCTCTTCTTCAGCTCTTCTTCGTCGGCGCCGCCGCGGTCTGCCGGCCCTCGAGGTCGGGCGGCATCGGCACCAGCCGCACGCGCTCCTCGCGCTTGACCTTGACCTGGCGCGACGGGTCCTGGTACTTCGTGTCCTTGCGCCGGCGCAGCGTCAGCGCGATCGCCGCGACGATCGCGACCAGCAGGATGACGCCGGCGACCTGCAGCGGATAGACGTATTCGGTGAAGGTCAGGCGGCCGAGCGCCTCGATGTTGTTGGCCTCCCGGATACCGCGGCCCGGCTCGGTCATCGTCTGCCAGCGCCCGTACGACAGCACGAGCCATAGCTGCAGCACGATCAGCGCGGCGACGAAGCCGGCTGCCGGCAGATGGCGCCAGAAGCCCTGCCGCAACCGGTCGACGTTGATGTCGAGCATCATCACGACGAAGAGGAACAGCACCATCACCGCGCCGACGTAGACGAGCACCAGCGCGATCGCGAGAAACTCCGCGCGGGCGAGCATCCACAGCGCCGCCGCCGAAAAGAACGACAGCACGAGGAAAAGCACCGCGTGCACCGGATTGCGCGCGGTGATCACTCGCACTGCGGCGGCGAGCAGGATCGCAGCGAACACGAGGAAGAGGATGGTCTTTGTATCCATGGTCGGGTGCCGCCCGGATTTCGCCCGCTATCGGAAGCGCGAGTCTTCGGCGCGCGCCGCGGCGATCTGCTTCTCGTAACGGTCGCCGATCGCGAGCAGCATCTGTTTCGTGTAGTACAGGTCACCGCGCTTCTCGCCGTGGTATTCGTGGATGTGCGTCTCGACGATCGAGTCGACCGGGCAGCTCTCTTCGCAGAAACCGCAGAAGATGCACTTCGTCAGGTCGATGTCGTAGCGGGTCGTTCGGCGCGTTCCGTCGGCGCGCAGTTCGGACTCGATCGTGATCGCCAGCGCCGGGCAGACCGCCTCGCACAGCTTGCACGCGATGCAGCGCTCCTCGCCGTTCGGATAGCGGCGCAGCGCATGCAGCCCGCGGAACCGCGGCGACATCGGCGTCTTCTCCTCCGGATACTGGATCGTGATCTTGCGCGCGAACATGTAGCGCCCGGTCAGCGCCATGCCCTTGAGCAGCTCGCGCAGCAGCAGGCTGTCGAAGAACTCGCGGACGGCACCCATGCTTACCCCGCCTTCCAGATGTTGAACGGCGTCTGCATCCACACCGCGACGACCACGAGCCAGACGAGCGTGATCGGGATGAAGACCTTCCAACCGAGCCGCATGATCTGGTCGTAGCGGTAGCGCGGGAAGGACGCCCGGAACCAGATGAACAGCGACACGACGAAGAAAACCTTCACGAAAAGCCAGAACCAGTTCGCGAACCCGTCGAGCCAGGGCGGGAAGTCCACACCGAGCAGGATCTCGAGATTGACCGGTGCGGCCCAGCCGCCGAGGAACATGATCGTCGCCAGTGTGGACAGCAGGATCATGTTCGCGTACTCGCCAAGGAAGAACACCGCGAAGCTCATCCCGGAGTATTCGACCATGTGGCCGGCGACGATCTCGCTCTCGCCCTCGACGACGTCGAACGGGTGGCGGTTCGTCTCGGCCACACTGGACACGACGTAAATGACGAACAGCGGCGCGAGCGGCAGCCAGTTCCACGACAGGAAAGTCAGCCCGCGTTCGGCGAAGTAGCCGGCGAGCTGCCCCTGGACGATGCCGGTCATGTTCAACGTGCCGGCGACCAGCAGCACGGTGACGAGCACGAAACCCATCGCGAGCTCGTAACTGACCATCTGCGCGGCCGCGCGCATCGCGCCGAGGAACGCGTACTTCGAGTTCGACGCCCATCCCGCGATGATCACGCCGTAGACGCCGACCGAGGTGACCGCCATCACGAACAGCAGCCCGGCGTTGATGTCCGCGAGCACCAGACCGGGACCGAACGGAACGACCGCCCAGGCGGCGAGCGCCGGCATCATCACCATCACCGGCGCGAGGAAGAACAGCGGCTTGTCCGCCTGCGCAGGCGCGATCACTTCCTTGAAGATCAGCTTGACCGCGTCGGCCCATGGCTGCAGCAGGCCGCCGTAACCGACGCGGTTCGGTCCGAGCCGCACGTGCATCCAGCCGATCATCTTCCGCTCCCACAGCGTCAGATAAGCGACCAGCACGAGCAGCGGCAGCACGACCGCGACGATCTTGGCGAGCGTCCAGACCGTCGGCCACGCGCTGCCGAACACCCCGTTGCCGAACTCGAGCACGCCGTTCATCCTGCGCGCTCCAGTGCGATCGGACCGAACATCGCACCCAGTGTGGCGGTCGATGCGTGCGCGGCCGGCACGCGCACCACGCCGTCGGGCAGCCGGTCGTCGACCGCGCACTCCAGCAGGGCGCTCGCCTCACCCTGCGGCGCCGCCTGCACGACGCGCGCCTTGTCGCCCGGGGCGAGTCCGAATCGGGCGAGCGTCGCGGCATTCGCGGCAGCCTTCGGCGGGCGCGCATCGCGCGTTTTTTGCAGCGATGCGGCGCGGCGCACGATCGCATCGACGAAATAGATCGGCACGTCGGCAACGCGCCGCGTGCCGCCCGCCGGCGGCACGAGGGCGGGCGCGAGCGTGGTCGCGTTCGACAGGCGTGCGGCGATGTCGCGCGGGATCGCGTCGGATCGCACCGCCTCGGGCGTGTCGTAGTCGAAACCCGGCAACCCGAGCGCGTTGCCGAGCACGCGCAGCACCTTCCAGCCCGGGCGCGCGTCGCCGAGCGCCTGGACCGCGCCGTTGAAGCTCTGCGCGCGCCCTTCCGTGTTGACGAAGGTGCCAGAAGTCTCGGTGAACGGCGCGATCGGAAGGATCGCGTGCGCGTACTCGAGCGCGCCGTTGCGGTACGGCGAACACGCGATCACGACGTCGGCGGCGCCGAGCGCCTTGATCGTCGCAGCGGGGTTCGCCGTATCGAACTCGGGCTCGAAGTTCCACAGCAGGTAGGCGCGGCGCGGCGCGGCGATCATCTGCGCCGCGTTCAACCCGCCTTGCGCGGGCACCGCGCCGGCGAGGTAGCCGCCGACGCTGTTCGCAGCTTCGCCCAGGAAGCCGAACCTGCAGCCGAGCGCCTGCGCGAGCCATTGCGCCCACGCGTGAAGCTGCGCCGCCTGCGGGTGTTGTACGGCGGCGTTGCCAAGAAGGATCGCCGCGTTCGAGCCGGAGCCGAGCGAGGCGGCGATGGTTTTGGCCGCCGCGCCAGGCGCCACGCCGTCGACCGGCGCGGCGATGCCCCGGAGCTGCGCGACGGCGGTGGCGATTTCGGCCAGCGTCTGCACCCATGCGTCCGGGGCGACGATCGCCTTGCCCGCCAGCGGCATCAGCAGATCGTCGTCGACGGCGTGCACGACGTGGACCTGCGCGCCGCGCTTGACCGCGTGCCGAACCCGCGCGGCAAGCAGCGGATGGTCCTTGCGCAGGAACGAACCGACCAGCAGCACGCGGTCCAGCGTATCGATCTCGGCCACTTTCATGCCGAGCCAAGGCGCACCGGCGCGTTGCGCGTCGGCCGAGAAGTCGGCCTGCCGCAACCGGAAGTCGACGTTGTCACTGCCGAGCGCGCGCACGAGCTTGCCGAGCAGGTACAGCTCCTCAAGGGTGCTGTTCGCGGCGGCGAGCGCGCCGATCTCGCCGGCGCCGTGCTCGGCCTTCACGTGATTGAGCGCACCGGCGACGAAGTCGAGCGCATCCGGCCAGTCGACCTCGCGCCACTGCCCGCCCTGCTTCAGCATCGGGCGCGTCAGCCGATCGGCCGCATACAGCCCCTCGTAGGAGAAGCGGTCGCGGTCCGACAGCCAGCACTCGTTGACCTCTTCGTTCTCGTACGGAACGACGCGCAACACGCGCTGGTTCTTCACCTGAACGATCAGGTTCGAGCCGAGCGAATCGTGCGGGGCGACGCTCTTGCGGCGCGCCAGCTCCCAGGTCCGCGCGGCGTAGCGAAACGGCCGACTGGTCAGCGCCCCGACCGGACACAGGTCGATCATGTTGCCCGACAGCTCCGAATCGACCGTGCGCCCGACGAAGGCGAGGATCTCCGAGTGCTCGCCGCGGCCCGCCATGCCCAGCTCCATCTGGCCGGCGATCTCCTGCCCGAAACGCACGCAACGCGTGCAATGGATGCAACGGGTCATCTCCTCGGCCGCGATCAGCGGACCGAGGTCCTTCCTGAAGACGACGCGCTTGGGCTCGGTGTAGCGCGATTCGGAAGCGCCGTATCCGACCGCGAGATCCTGCAGCTGGCATTCGCCGCCCTGGTCGCAGATCGGACAGTCGAGCGGATGGTTGATCAGCAGGAACTCCATTACGCCCTTCTGCGCCTGCTTGGCCTTCGCGCTGGCCGTGTGCACGACCATGCCCTGCACGACCGGCGTGGCGCACGCCGGCAACGGCTTCGGCGCCTTTTCGACGTCGACCAGGCACATCCGGCAGTTGGCCGCGATCGACAGCTTCTTGTGGTAGCAGAAGTGCGGAATGTAGATGCCGAGCTTGTTCGCGGCGTCCATCAGCATGCTGCCTTCGGACACCTGCACCTTGCGGCCGTCGATTTCGATCTCAACCATGTCGACTCACACGTACTCGGGCACGGCGCACCGCTTGTGCTCGATGTGGTGCTCGAACTCGGCGCGGAAGTGCTTGACGAACGCGCGCACCGGCATCGCCGCGGCGTCGCCGAGCGCGCAGATCGTGCGGCCCTGGATGTTGTCGGCGACCGAGTTCAGCAGGTCGAGATCCTCGGGCCGGCCCTTGCCGGTCTCGATCCGGTGCACGATGCGGTACAGCCAGCCGGTGCCTTCGCGGCACGGCGTGCACTGGCCGCAGCTTTCCTCGAAGTAGAAGTACGAAAGCCGCTCGAGGGACTTGACCATGCAGCGCGTTTCGTCCATCACGATCACGGCGCCGGAGCCGAGCATCGACCCGGCCTTGGCGATCGAGTCGTAGTCCATGTCGGTGGCCATCATCACGTCGCCCGGCAACACCGGCATCGAGGAACCGCCGGGAATCACGGCCTTGATCTTGCGTCCCGCCCGCATGCCGCCGGCCAGTTCCAGCAGCTTCGCGAACGGCGTGCCCAAAGGCACCTCGTAGTTGCCGGGGTGCGTGACGTCGCCCGACACCGAGAAGATCTTCGTTCCGCCGTTGTTCGGCCGGCCGATCGCCAGGAAGGCGTCGCCGCCGTGATTGATGATCCACGGCACCGCGGCGAAGGTTTCCGTGTTGTTGATCGTCGTCGGCTTGCCGTACAGGCCGTAGCTCGCCGGAAAAGGCGGCTTGAAGCGGGGCTGACCCTTCTTGCCCTCGAGCGATTCGAGCAGCGCGGTTTCTTCGCCGCAGATGTAGGCACCGTAGCCATGCGCGGCGTACAGGTCGAACGAAAACTCCGAGCCCAGGATGTTGTTGCCCAGATAGCCCGCCGCGTAGGCCTCGTCGAGCGCTTCCTGGAAGCGTTCGTATTCGGCCCAGATCTCGCCGTGGATGTAGTTGTAGCCGACCTGGATCCCCATCGCGTAGGCGGCGATCGCCATGCCTTCGATCACGATGTGCGGGTTGTAGCGAAGGATGTCGCGGTCCTTGAACGTTCCGGGTTCGCCTTCGTCCGAGTTGCAGACGAGGTACTTCTGCCCCGGAAACTGCCGCGGCATGAAGCTCCACTTCAGCCCCGTCGGGAAACCCGCCCCGCCGCGGCCGCGCAGCGCGGACTTCTTGACCTCGGCGATCACGATGTCGGGGGCGATTTTCTCCGCCAGGATCTTGCGCAGCGCCGAATAGCCGCCGCGTTTCACGTAGTCGGCAAGCCGCCAGTTCGTCCCGTCCAGCCCCGCGAGGATGATCGGATCGATGTGGCGGCCGTGGAAGCAGGTCTGCCCGCTCATCGCTCAGCCTCGCGCTTCAGCGCGTCGATCAGCGCGTCGAGCTTCGCCTCCGTCATGAAGCTCTCCATCCGTTTGTTGTTCACGAGCAGCACCGGCGCGTCGCCGCACGCGCCCATGCACTCGCCCTCCTTCAGCGTGAAGCAGCCGTCGGCGGTCGTCTCGTTGAAGCCGATGCCGAGCCTTCGCTTCAGATGCTCGGCCGCGCGCGTGCCGCCCGACAGCGCGCATGGCAGGTTCGTGCAGACGGTGATCTTGTAGCGGCCGACCGGCTCGAGGTTGTACATCGCGTAGAAGCTGGCGACCTCGTAGACGGCGATCGCCGGCATGCCGAGATACTGGGCGACCTCCTCGATCAGCTCCTTCGACAGCCAGCCGTGTTCGTCCTGCGCGATCGCGAGCGCCGCGATCACGGCCGATTGCCTGTGCTCCGCCGGGTACTTGGCGGCCTCGCGGTCGATCCTCGCGAGCGCCTGCGCCGAAAGCAGGCGCGTTTGCCGCCGCACGGCGCTCATCGGTCGATCTCCCCGAAAACGATGTCCTGCGTGCCGATGATCGCGACCGCATCGGCGATCATGTGGCCGCGAGCCATTTCGTCGAGCGCCTGCAGGTGCGCGAAGCCCGGTGCGCGGATCTTCAGCCGGTACGGCTTGTTGGCGCCGTCGGACACGAGGTAGATGCCGAATTCGCCCTTCGGATGCTCGACCGCCGCGTACGCTTCGCCCGCCGGAACGTGGAAGCCCTCGGTGAAGAGCTTGAAGTGATGGATCAGCTCTTCCATGTTGGACTTCATCTCCTCGCGCGTCGGCGGCGCCACCTTGTGGTTGTGGATCATCACCGGTCCGGGGTTGGCGCGCAGCCAGTCGACGCACTGCTTGATGATGCGGTTGCTCTGCCGCATCTCTTCCATTCGCACGAGGTAGCGGTCGTAGCAGTCGCCGTTGCGCCCGACCGGTACGTCGAACTCGATACGGTCGTACACCTCGTACGGCTGCTTCTTGCGCAAGTCCCACGCCACACCCGAGCCGCGCAGCATCGGGCCGGTGAATCCGAGGGCCAGCGCGCGTTCCGGCGGCACGACACCGATGCCAACCAGACGCTGCTTCCAGATGCGGTTGTCGGTGAGCAGCGTCTCGTACTCGTCGACGTACTGCGGAAAGCGGCGCGTGAAGTCCTCGATGAAATCGAGCAGAGAACCCTGCCGGTTCTCGTTCAGCCGCGCCGTCTCCTTCGCGCTGCGGTATTTCGACGGCTGGTACTGCGGCATTCGGTCCGGCAGGTCGCGGTAGACGCCGCCCGGGCGGTAGTACGCGGCATGCATGCGCGCGCCGCTCACCGCCTCGTACATGTCCATCAGGTCCTCGCGCTCGCGGAACGCGTACAGGAACACCGCCATCGCGCCAACGTCCAGACCGTGCGCGCCGACCCACAACAGATGGTTCAGCAGCCGCGTGATCTCGTCGAACATCACGCGGATGTACTGCGCGCGGACCGGCACCTCGATACCGAGCAGCTTCTCGATCGCCATCACATACGCGTGCTCGTTCGCCATCATCGAGACGTAATCGAGCCGGTCCATGTACGGGACCGACTGGATGTACGTACGCGTTTCGGCGAGCTTCTCGGTCGCCCGATGCAGCAGGCCGATGTGCGGATCGGCGCGCTGGATCACCTCGCCGTCCAGTTCCAGCACGAGCCGCAGCACCCCGTGCGCCGCCGGATGCTGCGGACCAAAATTCAAGGTGTAGTTCTTGACCTCTGCCATACGGACTGCCTTACACCACTACACCTTGGATTTCGTCGCAGGCCAACTGGCGCGCAGCGCAAGTTAAGCCGCGCATCGCGCGGCGGCCGAAGACAAGCTTGAGCGCGTAGTTATTGATCTCAGCCACGGCCGTAGTTCTCTTCGCGGATTACACGCGGCGTCACTTCGCGCGGTTCGATCGTCACCGGCTGGTAGATCACGCGCCGCTGTTCGGGGTCGTAGCGCATCTCGACGTAGCCCGAGATCGGGAAGTCCTTGCGGAACGGATGCCCGACGAAACCGTAGTCGGTCAGGATCCGCCGCAGGTCCGCGTGGCCCTCGAAGACGATGCCGTACAGATCGAAGGCTTCGCGCTCGTACCAGCCGGCGGCGGGCCATATCCCGGTCACCGAGTCGATCAGCGGCAACTCGTCGTCGGGACAGAACGTGCGAACGCGCACGCGCCAGTTGTGCGTCACCGACAGCAGGTGCATCACGGCCGCAAAGCGCGGTCCGCCCCACGTGCCGTCGCCGTAGTGCAGATAGTCGACGCCGGCCAGATCGATGCACTGCTCGAACTTCAGGCGTTCATCGTCGCGCAGCGTTCGCGCGACCGCAAGATGATCGGCGGCCCTGACGACGATCGTGATCTCGCCGAGCGCGACCTTCAGCTCGGCGATGCGCTCGCCGAGCGCAGACCGCAGGTTGCTCTCCAGGGTTTCGAGCCGGGTCATCGTGTGACGCTTTCCGGGGGTTCGTCAGCGCGCGATCGTGTTCGTGCGCCGGATCTTGTTCTGCAACTGGATGATCCCGTAGATCAGCGCTTCGGCCGTCGGCGGGCAGCCCGGGACGTACACGTCCACCGGCACGATGCGATCGCAGCCCCGCACGACCGAATAGGAGTAGTGGTAGTAGCCGCCGCCATTGGCGCAGGAGCCCATGCTGATGACCCAACGCGGCTCGGCCATCTGGTCGTAGACCTTGCGCAGCGCGGGCGCCATCTTGTTGCACAGCGTGCCGGCGACGATCATCACGTCGGACTGGCGCGGGCTCGGGCGGAACATGACGCCGAAACGGTCGAGGTCGTAGCGCGAAGCGCCCGCATGCATCATTTCGACCGCGCAGCAGGCCAGTCCGAAGGTCATTGGCCACATCGAACCGGTCTTGCTCCAGTTGACGAGCTTGTCGACACTGGTGGTAACGAAGCCCTCCTTTAGCACGCCCTCGATGCCCATGATCGCTCCTTGCCGAACTACTCCCAGTCCAGCGCGCCCTTTTTCCACTCGTACACGAAGCCGACCGTCAGGATGCCGAGGAACACCATCATCGACCAGAAAGCCGGGCCCCACGGTTGCAGGTCACCCAGCACGGCGGCCCACGGAAAGAGGAATGCGATCTCCAGGTCGAACAGGATGAACAGAATCGCCACCAGGTAGTAGCGCACGTCGAATTTCATCCGCGCGTCTTCGAATGCCTCGAAGCCGCACTCGTACGGTGAAAGCTTCTCCGGGTCGGGCCGACGCGGCCCCAGCAGCACGCCGATGACGAGCGGCCCCGCGCCCACCGCGATACCGACCAGGATGAACAGCAGAACCGGTACGTAAGACTCGAGATCCATACTGCCCGTTCCGCTTCCTGGTTCAGTCGCTCGCTGGCTGGTTCGAGGTTGCGGCCGCGCCGCGCTCAACGCGTGCGCCGTCGCTCGCCCGAAGCGCGCCCCGCGAGGCTGCGGGATCGCGCGGGTTGGTGCCGACGGTGAGACTCGAACTCACACGGCTTGCGCCGCCACCCCCTCAAGA
>CAZIJU010000107.1:0-4240 GCA_964539745.1 uncultured Burkholderiaceae bacterium
GGCGGCGCGAAGCAGTGCTTCGCGAAACCCCGCCTCCGTTCCACGGCCGCGCAAGCATGCGCGGCCGGCTGCGGCGGCGCGAAGCAGTGCTTCGCGAAACCCCGCCTCCGTTCCACGGCCGCGCAAGCATGCGCGGCCGGCTGCGGCGGCGCGAAGCAGTGCTTCGCGAAACCCCGCCTCCGCCCCTGTCGCCCAATCCGCATCCCGCATGCATCCGCGCAATGGCCGCTGCGCTTGAAACATCGCCGCGCTCTGGCGCGGCTCGTTTGGCCGCGTCCCCGTGAAATATCCGGGCTAGCCTCGTTCGACAGCACAATTGCGACGCTCGACCCCCATCCTCACCCCCTGCCCTCCGCTCGAATGCGAGGGAGTGTGTCGGTGCGGCGCGTGCGGCGCTTCAGGCCTTCGTTTGCCTGCGCTTCGCCGCCTCGTACCTCGCCTTGTTCTCCGCGTTCGGCGGATAAAGCCCCGGCAGCGCGGCGCCCTGCTCGACCTCGCGCATGATCCAGGCTTCGAGGCGTTCCTGCTCGACGGACTGCGCGATCACGTCGTCGAGAACCGCGGCGGGGATCAGCACGGCGCCGTCGGCGTCGGCGACGATCACGTCGTTCGGAAACACCGCCACACCGCCGCAACCGATCGGCTGCTGCCAGGCGACGAAGGTGAGCCCCGCGACCGAGGGCGGCGCGGCGGCGCCGCGACACCAGACGGGCAGGCCCGTGCCGAGCACGCCGGCCACGTCGCGCACGACGCCGTCGGTGACGAGCGCGGCCACGCCGCGCCTGGCCATGCGCGCACACAGGATGTCGCCGAAGATGCCGGCGTCGGCGACACCCATCGCGTCGACGACGGCGACGCAGCCTGCGGGCATCGCTTCGATCGCGGCGCGCGTGGAGATCGGCGAACTCCACGACTCGGGGGTCGCGAGGTCTTCGCGCGCCGGCACGAAGCGCAGCGTAAACGCGCGGCCGACGGTGCGCGGCTGGTCGGGCCGCAGCGGCCGCGCGCCGCGCAGCCAGACGTTGCGCAGGCCTTTCTTCAGAAGGACCGTCGTCAGCGTGGCGGTGGTGACGCTGGAAAGGGTTTCGACGATTTTCGGTTCGAGTGGGAGAGGGTCGGTGTTCATCGATCGCGTCCTTCGGTACCCGGATCGGGCGAGGAAAGGAAGTTGGCGTTGCTCGAGCCCCATCCCCACTCCTGCTTTCCCCTTGAAGGGGAGGGAGAAGCGCGTGGGCGCCGCGCGTCAGCCGATTTCGCGCAGGCGCTTATCCTGTCTGCGCACGAGCCGCTCGATGTCGGCGATGTCGGCGGCGGAGAGCTTTGGGCCCGGCTTGCGGATCATCGCGGAGCCGATGGCGCCGCGTCTGGCCATCAGGTACTTGCGCACCGCCAGTCCCACGTTCGGCTGCTGCTCGTAGCGCGCGAGCGGCAGATACGCGTCGAACAGATCGTGCGCGCGCTCCACGTCGCCGCGCGCGTGCGCTGCGACCACGTCGGCCATCATCTCCGGATACGCGAAGCCGGTCATCGCACCGTCGGCGCCGCGCGAAAGCTCCTCCGGCAGGAACAGACCGCCGCCGTTGCCGGTCAGGATCGAGATGCGGCGCACTTCGCCCTTGTCGCTCGCCGCGCGGATCGCGCCGAGCTTGGCGAGCCCGGGGCATTCCTCGTGCTTGAGCATCACGCAGGTCGGGATCGACTCGATCACGCGCAGGATCACCGAGGTCGGCATCAGCACGCCGGTGGCGAGCGGATGATCCTGCAGCACCCACGGCGTCTTCGGGCCGAGCGCCTCGGCCACGTTTTCGAAGTAGTTGATGATCTGCTCATCGCTGCGCAGGCCGCCGGCGGGCGCGACCATCACGCCCGAGGCGCCGAGGTCCATCACGCCTGCGGCGAGTTCCTTCATCGCGGCAAGCCCCGGCGACGAGACACCGACCACCACGGGCACGCGGCCGCGCACGCGAGCGAGCACGCGCGCCACGAACGTGCGCGCCTCGTCGGTCGTGAGCTTCGGCGCTTCGCCCATGATGCCGAGCAGCGTGAGGCCCGTGGCGCCGCGCTCGAGGTAGAAGTCGACCATGCGGTCGGTGCTTTCGAGGTCGAGCGCGCCGTTGTCGGTGAACGGCGTGACGGCGATCAGATAGACCCCGCGGGCAGTTTCGTCGAGTCGGGCCATGGGATTCGGGCGTGCTTATTCGGTCGGGCTTTCAACCTCCCCCTTCGTCAAAGGGGGATCGAAGGGGATTTTGCGTTGTCGCGATTGTGATTGGAGGAAATCCCCCCTGCCCCCTTTTCCAAGGGGGGTGAGGCGGCCTACGTTGTGAAGGTCATGCGCGGCGTGTCGCTGACGCAGTCGACGTAGTACTCGACGCGTCCGTTGTTGCGCAGCTTCACCAGACCGTGGATGTCGGTCTCGAAGCCGGGGAACTTCAGGTTGAACTCGCGAGCGAACTTCAGGTAGTTGACGATCTTCGCGTTGATCCGCTCGCCGGGGATCAGCAGCGGGATGCCGGGCGGATAAGGCGTCAGCAGCACCGCGGACACGCGCCCGCTCAGCTCGTCGATCGGCACGCGCTCGACCTCCCAATGGGTCATCTTCGCGTACGCGTCCGCGGGCCGCATCACCGGCTCCATCTCCGACAGGTACATCTCGGTGGTCAGCCGCGCGATGTCGTTGGCGCGGTAGACGGCGTGGATCGAATCGCACAGCTCGCGCAGGCCCATCCGCTCGTAGTTCGGGTGCGCGCGAACGAACTCGGGCATCACGCGCCACAGCGGCTGGTCCTTGTCGTAGTCGTCCTTGAACTGCTGCAGCTCGGTGACCATCGTGTTCCACCGGCCCTTGGTGATGCCGATCGTGAACATGATGAAGAACGAATAGAGCCCCGTCTTCTCGACGATGATGCCGTGCTCGGCGAGGTACTTGGTGACGATCGACGCGGGAATGCCAGGGTCCGCGAACGAGCCGTCGACGTCGAGTCCCGGCGTGATGACCGTCGCCTTGATCGGGTCGAGCATGTTGAAGCCCGGGGCGAGGTCGCCGAAGCCGTGCCAGCGGTCGCCGGGCTTCAGCATCCAGTCCTCGCGCGTGCCGATGCCTTCGTCGGCCAGATGCTCAGGGCCCCAGACCTTGAACCACCACGACTCTCCCAGCTCCGCGTCGACTTTGCGCATCGCGCGGCGGAAGTCGAGCGCCTCGGCGATCGATTCCTCGACGAGCGCGGTGCCGCCGGGCGGCTCCATCATCGCGGCAGCGACGTCGCAGCTCGCGATGATCGCGTACTGCGGCGACGTCGACACGTGCATGTGGTACGACTCGTTGAACTGGAAGGCGTCGAGCGCCTCGCGCTCGGAGTCCTGAACCAGGATCTGCGACGCCTGCGACAGCCCCGCCAGCAGTTTGTGCGTCGACTGCGTCGCGAAGATCATCGACGACCTGTTGCGCGGGCGGCCGTGGCCGATCGCGTGCATGTCGCGATAGAACTCGTGGAACGCCGCGTGCGGCAGCCACGCCTCGTCGAAGTGCAGCGTGTCGATCGCGCCGTCGAGCAGGCGCTTGATCGTCTCGACGTTGTAGACGATGCCGTCGTAGGTGCTCTGCGTGATCGTCAGCACGCGCGGCATGCCGGGGTCGCGCTTGATCAGCGGATGCGTGGCGATCTTGCGCGCAATCGACTCCGGCTTGAACTCGTCGAGCGGGATCGGCCCGATGATGCCGTAGTGATTGCGCGTCGGCATCAGGAACACCGGGATCGCGCCCGTCATCACGATCGCGTGCAGCACGCTCTTGTGGCAGTTGCGGTCGACGACGACGACGTCGCCGGGCGCGACCATGTAGTGCCAGACGATCTTGTTCGCGGTCGACGTGCCGTTGGTGACGAAGAACAGGTGGTCGCAGCCGAAGATGCGCGCCGCGTTGCGCTCGCTGGCGGCCACCGGCCCGGTATGGTCGAGCAACTGCCCGAGTTCTTCGACGGCGTTGCACACGTCGGCACGCAGCAGGTTTTCGCCGAAGAACTGGTGGAACATGTGCCCGACCGGGCTCTTCAGGAACGCCACGCCGCCCGAATGCCCCGGGCAGTGCCACGAGTACGAACCGTCCTGCGCGTAGTGCGTCAGCGCGCGGAAGAACGGCGGCGCCAGGCTGTCCAGATACGCTCGTGCCTCGCGCACGATGTAGCGCGCGACGAACTCGGGCGTGTCCTCGAACATGTGGATGAAGCCGTGCAGCTCGCGC
>CAZIJU010000107.1:4250-12258 GCA_964539745.1 uncultured Burkholderiaceae bacterium
CAGCACGTCGTTCGGGATGTGGCGCGAGGTGCGCGTCTCGCCGTACAGGAAGATGGGGATGTGCGCGTTGCGCCAGCGGATTTCCTGAACGAACGCGCGCAGCGCCTCGACCGCCTCGTTCTGCGGCGTCGCCGGATCGTCCGCGCGGCCGGCGAAGCGCTGCGGCGCGTTCGGCTCGGTGAACTCCTCGTCGTCGATCGAGACGATGAACGCGGAGGCGCGGCTCTGCTGCTGCGCGAAGCTCGACAAGTCGCCGTAACTGGTGACGCCGAGCACCTCGACGCCCTCGTTCTCGATCGCCTTGGCGAGCGCGCGGATGCCCAGGCCGCTCGCGTTTTCGGAGCGGAAGTCCTCGTCGATGATGACGATCGGAAAGCGGAAACGCATCGGCACGGCGATTCGGCGCGCGGCGCTTCGCGCGCCCGTTCTTACAGGAGAAGCCGCGGATTATCGGCGGGCAGGCGGGGGTGTCAAGGAACGCGGCGCGCGGATTTGATGTCCGCCAAGCTGCGCACCGTCGGCGCGCGGCGCTACCGGCTGCGCACGATCTGCACGATGCGCGCGGCGTCGATGCTGCGCGCCTGCTGCTCGATCTGCGGCGCGTACTGCTGCTGCAGCGACTTGGCCTGACCCGCCAGCGCGGCGAACGCGTCCTTCAGCATCTGCGCGTCCATCGCGCGGCCGCCGGCGTAGTAGCGCTTGGCCACGTGGCCGAGCGCGTAGGTCGTCGCGAACGAAAACGCGACGCCGGTCGCGCCGCGCGCCAGCCCACCGGCCATGCGTCCCGCCGCCGTGCCGAGCAGCCCGCCGATCAGCTTGCGGCCGATCTCCTCGAGGTATTGGCCCGTCAGTCCCACGCCGGCGGTGGCGAGGAAGTCCTTGACATGACCGCGATCGGGTTCGCAGCCATACGCCTTGCCGATGCGATAGACCATCTTCATCTGCAGCGCAATGACCGCCAGCGAAGCGATCGACTGCGGCAGCAGCTCGAGCGCGCCGCTCAGGATCGCATCGTTCAGGATCGTCCGGTCCAGCTCGGCGTCCGCGGCCGACGGCGCCGACGCGACGACCGCGCCCGGCTGCGCTGCCGGCTCGAGCGGCATCGTCACGAGCGCATCGGCGGTGGCGGCCGGTTCGGCCATCGCGGGCTGCGACAGTCCGAGTGCCTGGCCGAGCCCGGCGAGGAAACGCGTCTCCGCATCGTTGCGCAGGCCGTCGGCGTCGCACACGCCGACCGCCAGCTCGAACGCAAGCTGGCACAACTCGGGCGAGCCGAGTTTGGCCGCTTCCGCTGCGAGCGTCGTCCGTTTGAGCAGCACGTCCTGGTACAGCGCGGCGAAGTCCAAGTCGCCGCCGCCGAGCGCGTTGGCCACGCGGCGGATCTCCTCGCGCTCGCGCTGCCCTTTGGAGCCATCGGCGAACGCGGCAAAGAGGGCGATCGTCAGCAGCGATTTCTGTTCATCGGTTGTCATCGTTCGAGTCCTCGTGATGGCATGTCCTCGTCGCCCGCGGCATATCGGCGCGTGCCCCTCGCCTCCGATCCGGGGGCCGCGCCGGCGCGGTTGGGCTTATGGGATTCGCATCCTCTGCCGGTCCGGAATATGCTCATGTTCTGCCGTGCCGGACCCCGCTGCAACCCGCCGATGAACGCCGTCACCGACAACGACATTTCGCGCATCGCACGCGTACTTCCGTCGTTCGCCACCCTGCCCGCCGAGCTGCGCGAGGCGGTCGCGCAGAACATCACCCTGATGAACTTCCCGGCCGGCGCTTCGATCTTCCGCGAGCGCGACGGCTGCACGGGCTTGCCGATCGTGCTGCGCGGGCGTGTACGCGTAGCGCGGCGGCTGCCCAACGGTCATGAGGTCGGACTGTACGACGTCGAAGCGGGCGAGACCTGCGTGCTGTCGACGAGCTGCCTGCTGGGCGGGACGAGCTACGGCGCGCACGGCGACTGCCTGACCGACGTGGAGATCGCCGTGCTGCCGACGGCGTTGTTCGACCGCCTGGTCGCCGAGCACCGGCCGTTCCGCGAAGACGTGTTCCACATCTTCGGCGAGCGGTTGATGCGGCTGATGGAGCTCGTCGAGGCGGTCGGCTTCCAGCGGCTCGACCAGCGGCTTGCGGCCGCGCTGCTCGGCCGGGGACAGCGCATCGAAACCTCGCACGAGCAGCTTGCGCGCGAGCTCGGCGTGTCGCGCGAGTCGGTCAGCCGGCAGTTGAAGCACTTCGAGGAAAAAGGCTGGGTCAAACTCGGCCGCGGCGCGATCGAGATCGTGCAGCCGCGCGCGCTGCGTGCGCAGGCCGCGGGTGGCCAGGCGGCGGTGACTGCAGTCACAGACCCGTCTGGCCAGGCTTCCTAAGCTTGCGGCATCGTATCGATCGGGCACCCGTCCCGACCGCGAACTCTCGAGGAGGAAGCACGTCATGAAAGCCAATGTTGGAGGCGTCGATCGCGTGATCCGCATCGTCGTGGGCCTGGCGCTGGTCGCGGCCACACTGTTGAACGTCATCGGGCCGTGGGGCTGGATCGGCATCGTGCCGCTCGCAACCGGCATCTTCCGGTTCTGCCCGGCGTATTCGCTGTTCGGCATGAGCACCTGCCCGATGAAGAACGCGACCGCGTCGAAGTAGCCACGCCGTCCGCCCGCAAGGGCCGCCCGGGTCCGCCCGCGCGGCCCTTTTTGTCGCCGGTCATGCGGCGCGCAGGACCGTGCACTAGACTCCACGCCGACGCACCATTGGAGACGGCCATGAAGATCCTCGTTCCGGTCGACGGCAGCCAATTCAGCAAGGCGGCGATCGATTTCATCGCGTCGCGCACGACGCTGATCGGCGCATCGCCGCAGGTCGAGCTGCTGAACGTGCAGTTGCCGATCCCGGTGCGCGCCGCGCGCGTGGTCGGCAAGGCGGTGGTCAAGTCGTACTACGAGGAGGAATCCGACCGCGTGCTGAAGCCCGCGCTGGCGGCGCTGAAGAAGGCCGGACTCGAAGCGACTTCCACGTACGCCGTCGGCCATCCGGGCGAGGAGATCGCGGCAGTCGCGGACCGCGACAAGGTGGACCTGATCGTGATGGGTTCGCACGGACACGGTGCGCTGGCCGGGCTGATCCTCGGCTCGACGACCAACGCCGTGCTCGCCCGCACGCGCAAGCCGATCCTCGTGCTGCGCGCGACGCAGGCGCCGAAGGGCGACTCGCTCAAAGTCGGGATCGCCATCGACGGCAGCAAGTACGGCAAGGCGGCGGTGCGCTACGTCATCAAGCATCGCGACCTGTTCGGCGCCGCGCCCGCGATCGTGCTGATTCACGTCGTCCCCGATTTCGCCGGCGCGGTGATGCCGGACATGGCGGGCATCGCGATGCCGGCGTTCACCGAGGACGAGATCAAGGCGATGCAGAAGAAGGCTTTCGACGCCGCGCTCGACCCGGTGCGCAAGCTGCTGCAGGACGAGGGGCTCGCCGCGGAGGAAGTCTGCCTCGTCGGCAACCCGGGCGATGAGATCGCGGCGTACGCAAGGAAGAAGAAGCTCGACGTGCTCGTGATGGGGTCGCACGGCTACGGCGCATTCAAGGCGGCCGTGCTCGGCTCGACCGCCACGCGCGTGGCCGCGCACTGCGAGACGCCGCTGCTGCTGGTGCGGGAGGCGTAGCCGGCGGCGCGCCGCCACAACCCCGATAGCCAAACGCAGCGCCGCGCGCGCCGATGCGAGAATCGGTGCGCCATGGACGCCGTCCGCACGGACTCGTCGCAGCGGCCGCCACCGGCCGCGTCGCCGCTGGTCGCGTCGCCGGTGCTCGCCTGGTTCTTCGTCGTCGTCTGGGGCAGCGGCTATCTCGCGACGAAGGTCGGGCTGCAGTACGCGCCGCCGTTGACCTTCCTCGCGCTTCGCTTCGCGTTCGGCGCGTTCGTTCTCGTGCCGTTGCTCGTGTTCTGGCATCGGCGCGACCCGCTGCGCTGGCCCGGCGCCGCGCGCGACTGGACCCACGTCGTCATCGCCGGGCTGCTGATGCACGCGGCCAATCTCGGCGCGAGCCACTATGCGCAGTACCTCGGCATGTCGGCGGGCATCGTCGCGCTCGTGCTCGCGGTGCAGCCGCTCGCGACCGCGATCGTCGCGGCGGCGCTGATGAACGAACGGCTGCGGCCGTACCAGTGGGCCGGCGTGCTGCTCGGCCTGCTCGGCGTGGCCTTCGTCGTCTGGCACAAGATCGACGTGCGCGCGGTGAGCTTCGGCGCGGCCGCCGCGGCGCTGGTCGCGCTCGCGGCGATCACGATCGGCACGCTGTATCAGCGCGCGTTCTGCCCGACGGTCGACCTGCGGCCGGCGTCGTTGATCCAGTTTCTCGCCACGCTCGCCGCGCTCGCGCCGCTTGCGGTTGCCGTCGAGGGCTTCCCGGTGCGTTGGGACTGGGGGCTCGCCGGCGCGATCGCGTATCTGGTGATCCTGGCGTCGATCCTCGCGGTCAACGCGCTGCACACGCTGATGCGGCGAGGCGAGGCCACGCGCGTGACGAGCCTGCTGTACCTGACGCCGGTGATCGCGGTGATCCTCGAATGGGCCATGTTTGGCGTGGTGCCGACGGCGCTCACGCTCGCCGGCATCGTCGTCACCTGCGCCGGCGTTGCACTCGTGGCCTGGCGCGCGCGAAGCCGCGAATAGCCGGCGCGGCGCGGCGCAATCCGGCGGCGGGTGGCGCGAGGCGCCGCGTAAACTGGCGGCACAAAAAGCTTCATGCCGCTCGCGCGCATCATCATCTTCGTCGTCCTGTCGCACAGCGCCTTCGGCGCGGCGCGCGTGACGGCGTCGCTGTACGCACTCGCCCACAAGGCGTCGGCCTTCACCGTCGGCGTGCTGATGGCGCTTTTCGCGCTCGTGCCGATGCTGCTGGCGATGCGCGCCGGCCGCTGGCTCGACGCGGTCGGCCCGTGGAAGCCGCTCGCCACCGGCACCGCGCTGATGGGCGCCGGCGTGCTGCTGCCCGCGGCGTTTCCGTACGAAGTGGCCGACATCGGTCCGCTGCTCGTGGCCTGCGCGATGGTCGGCACCGGATTCATGCTGCTGCAGATGACGGTGCAGCAGATCGTCGGCGACCGCGCTGCGCCCGACGAGCGCGCAGCGGCTTTTTCGGTGCTCGCACTCGGGTTTTCGACCTCGAGCCTGATCGGCCCGATCGCCAGCGGCGTGCTGATCGACACGCTCGGCCATCGTGCAGCGTTCGGCGCGATGTTCGCGTTGCTCGCCGCGGCCGCGGTACTGCTCGCGCGCGAGCGGCGCCGCCTGCCGTCGCACCACGCGTCGGCCGCGGCGCACGACGACAAGCCGATGTTCGACCTGCTGCGCCATCGCGGAATCCGCAACGTGCTGATCGCCAGCGGTCTCGTCTCGATGGCGTGGGACCTGCAGACGTTCATGATCCCCGTGTACGGAACGCGGATCGGCCTGTCGGCCTCCGAGATCGGCCTCGTGCTCGGCAGCTTCGCCGCGGCAACTTTCGCGATCCGCCTGGCGATGCCGCGGATCGCGCGAACGTATCACGAGTGGCAGGTGCTGACCTTTACGCTGTTCACCGGCTGTGTGGCCTTCGCGCTGATCCCGCTGCTCGATCGGCTGCTGCCGCTGGCGGCAGCGATGTTCCTGCTCGGCCTCGGGCTCGGCGCCGCGCAGCCGAACGTGATGTCGCTGATCCACGCGCGCGCGCCGCTCGGCCGCGTCGGCGAGGCGCTCGGTCTGCGCACGACGATCATGAACGGCAGCCATGTCGCGCTGCCGCTCGCGTTCGGCGCCTTCGGCTCGGTGCTTGGCGCCGCCGCCGTGTTCTGGACGATGGCGACACTGCTCGGTGCCGGTGGCACCGCGGCGTGGCGGCATCTGCGCGCGAAGCCATGAAGCGATCCGCGAGCCCGCGCGCGAAAGCCGCCGCGAGCCTGACCGATCTGCCGCGCCTGTCGCCGCACGACCTGGCGCAATCCCTCGCGACGACACTCGCACACTGGGACGGCCGCGAACCGTTGTGGGTGTTCGGCTACGGCTCGCTGATCTGGAACCCGGAGTTCGAGTTCGACCGCAGGGTGCCGGCGCGCGTCTACGGCTATCACCGCAAGCTGTGCCTGCGGTCGGTACGCAACCGCGGCACACCGGAATGTCCGGGGCTGGTCGCCGGGCTCGATCGCGGCGGCTCGTGCGTCGGCATCGCCTACCGCGTTCCGGCCGACAGCGTGCGCGCGCAGTTCGCGCGGCTGTGGGAGCGCGAGATGTTCATGGGCTCGTACGCGCCGCGCTGGCTTCACGTCAGGCGGCTCGACGACCACGGCAGCCTGACCGCGCTAGCTTTCGTCGTCCGGCGCGACGCGCCGAACTACTGCGCCCGGCTCGGCGAGCGCGAGGTGATCGCAGCGCTCGCGCGCGCCCGCGGCCGTTACGGCACGAGTCTCGACTATCTGCTGCGCACGGTCGAAGGGCTGCGCGCCGAAGGACTCGCCGATCCGCACCTGGAACGGCTCGCCCGCCGCGCGCAGCGGCTGCTCGTCGATGCGCCGACGCGCGGCTAGACTGCGCGCGCCATGAAGAACATCGCGCAGATCCGCACCGAGTACAAGCGCGGGGCGCTCGACGAGGAGCACGCCGACGCCGATCCGATCCGCCAGTTCGCGCGCTGGTGGGACGAGGCGGTCGCTTCCGACCTGCCCGAAGTCAATGCGATGACGCTCGCCACCGCCGACGCGCAGGGACGGCCGGGCGCGCGCGTCGTGCTGCTGAAGGGCTTCGACGCGAACGGCTTCGTCTTCTACACGAACTACGAAAGCCGCAAGGGCCAGGAACTCGCCGCGAACCCGCGCGCGTGCCTGCTGTTCTTCTGGGCCGAACTGGAGCGGCAGGTCCGCATCGACGGCGACGTGGAGCGCACCAGCGCGGAGGAATCGGACGCGTATTTCGCGAGCCGCCCGCTGGCCAGCCGCATCGGCGCGTGGGCTTCGCCGCAGAGCCGCCCGATTCCGGGCAAGGCGTGGCTGCTCGCGCGCGCGGCCGAGATGGGTGTACGCCACGGCCTGCATCCGCCGCGGCCGCCTCACTGGGGCGGCTTTCGCGTGCGCCCGCATGCGATCGAGTTCTGGCAGGGCCGCCCGTCACGGCTGCACGACCGGCTGCTTTACACGCGCGACGGCGAAGGCTGGACCCGCGCGCGGCTCGCACCGTAAGCCACGGCGAAAAGGTCGCGAAGGCCGCACGTGCCCGTTTTCGCCGTTCTTTCGTCTGGATGCAGGCCGGTCCGTCCGGAGCCGACGGCAGCGCCTGTGCGAACCCGACGGCTTTGCGCATCGAAGCATGCGAGCCGCCCGGAAGGCCGGAACTCGCCCGGATGCCGCGGTCGGGACCGCTGGACTTAGCGTCTGCGGGCTAGACCGTCCGCCCGGCCCCGGTGCCGGCGGGCAACCGTGGCTAGAATCGGGCCTACTCTGAGAGGGGCACCCCCATGGGCGAAGACATCATCTCGGTCATCATCGTCGAGGACGAGCCGGAATTCAGGCGGCGCTTCGCGCAGATCGTCGAGAACGAACCGAGCATGCGGCTCGTCGGTGTGGCCGCGAACAAGCGCGAAGCGCAGGCGCTGATCGAGCGCGAGAACTTCGACGTGATGATGATCGATCTCGGCCTGCCCGACGGCAGCGGGATCGACCTGATCCGCAGCGTCAGCCAGAAGAAGCCCGACGTCGACATCATGGTGGTGACCGTCTTCGGCGACGAGCAGCACGTCGTCTCGTCGATCGAAGCGGGTGCGACCGGCTATATCCTGAAGGACTCGACGCCGGCCGACGTGATCTCGTGCATCCGGCTGCTGCGCGCCGGCGGCTCTCCGGTGAGCCCCGTCGTCGCGCGCAGCGTGCTGCGCGCGATCCGCAACCGCATGGGCCCGAGCACGCCGACGCGCGTGGCCAATCCAGAATCCAATCCGCTGTCGGCGCGCGAGACCGAGATCCTGCAGCTGCTCGCCAAGGGCATGAGCT
>CAZIJU010000108.1:0-12247 GCA_964539745.1 uncultured Burkholderiaceae bacterium
AGTACTTGGCTACGAACCAAGGGGTCGTGGGTTCGAATCCTGCCGGGCGCGCCAGTTCCGCTGCAATCGGGCCGATCGTGCGATCGGCCCGATTGCTTTTGTCGGCCTGCTGCGCGGGCTGCAGTTCGGGGCTGCTGATACGACGGGCGGGTCAGGCGGTGGGGTCGGCTTCGTTTGCGCACTCGAAGGCGCACGAGCGCCTCGACGCACGAGCATCTCCCATCGTCCGAGTGGCCTGCATGCGTCCGGCAAGCGAAGGCGCGGTGGCGCCATCGCCCGGGGCACGAGGCATCCGGTCGCCGGACGCGTCGCGTGAGACGCCGCGCCGGCACGGCCCTCGGCGTCGCATGCGTCGAATGCAGACCGCGTGTGCGGCGCAGCGCATGCCGCGCCTGTCTACGCATATGCGCATTTGTTCTGCGGACGGATGCGAATTAGCGCGGGCCGGCGATTCACATCGTGTCGGGTCCTTGGCACACTGCACCTGCCTCCTGCTTCCGACCGCCATGGCGACGTGCATGAACGCGCAGCCGATTCCGTGTGACCAGATCTATCCGGACCCTCGCAGCCGCGGCTACCAGCCCCCGGCGGTCGAATGGCTCGCCGACGATATCCGCGAACGCGGCGTGCTGCGGCCGGTGCTGGTGCGCGCAACCGAGCGCGGTTATGTGATCGTCCACGGCGAGCGCCGCTGGCGCGCGGCCACGATGCTGGGGCTCGAGGTGATCCCGGCGTACGTTGTGCAAGGGCCGGTGACCGACGACAGAACCGCGACCGATCCGGCGCCCCGGCAGTAAGAGCGCTCGTCGGCGCTTTTCCAGCGTGGAGCGACGCGTCCGATGGTTGTCCACAGCAACTGTGGATAACGCCGGTCGCGCGACGCGCAAACCGGCGCGCTTGCTGGGTTCGATCGGCATGCCGCGTCCGGCGGCAGCGCCCGCGACTGCCGGTTGGTGAGGCGCCAAGAAGTGCGGCAGGGAGATTTAAGAAACCCGGCTCGCGCCGTTGCGCGAGCATCGCGGCCTTCGATCCCAAGACAGCGCCGCGCCGTTCTCGCACGGTGGCAGCACGAGAAGCGCGTCGCGCGGTGAGTCGGGCGACGTTGCATCGCTGCCGCCCACGTCATGGTCTGTCTCGAGCCCCATACCCGACACCGATCGGGCGGTCCGCCGTTGCCGAGCCCGGCGGCGTCGGCCGCGGCGGGCCCGCCGCGTGCGCGCGTGATCGAACGTCGCGCCGCGGTCGTGCGATTGCGGTTAGGCGATTCTTAGGATTGCTTGACCGAAGATTTACGAACGCGAACGGGCGCATATCCCTACGCTGGCGGCATGAAATTTTTCATCCGCCATCGATTCGTGGCCGCCGTTGCGCTCGGTGTCGGCGCAGCCGCGTTGGGCGCGGCCACCATCGCGCGCTCGGGCGCAGCGGCCGCGCAGCCGACGGTTGCGCCGCCGCTGCCGAAGCATCTGCGCGATACGGGCTTGTATGTCGCGGGCTCGATGCGCGACGTGCGACCCGAAAACTTTCCATTTTCGCCACAGTACCCGCTGTGGTCCGACGGCGCGACCAAGCGGCGCTGGCTGTACATCCCGCCCGGGACCGCGATCGACGGTACGCGCCCCGATGCCTGGGTGTTCCCGCCGGGAACGAAGCTGTGGAAGGAGTTTTCGCACGGACGCCCGATCGAGACGCGCTACGTCGAGCGGCTCGCCGACGGGTCGTGGCGGTTCGCCGCCTACGTGTGGAACGACGGCGGCACCGACGCCGTGCTCGCGCCCGCGGCGGGCATGACCGTCGCCGCTCGCGGTGCGCCGAACGGACGCTACGCGATCCCCTCCGAGGCCGATTGCCGAGCCTGTCACGAAGGCGCTGCCGTTCCGGTGCTCGGCGCGAGCGCGCTGCAGCTTTCGCCGTTGCGCGATCCGCTCGCGCCGCACGCCGAGCCGCGCAAGGAAGGCGAAGCCGATCTGCGGCTGTTGGTCGAACGCGGCTGGCTGCGCAATCTGCCGCCGGCACTGCTCGAGAGTCCGCCGCGCGTCGCGGCATCGACGCCGGTCGAACGCGCCGCACTCGGCTATCTGCACGGCAACTGCGGCCACTGCCACAACGATGCCGGCGCGCAGCCGCCGGTCGATCTGCTGCTCGCGCACGATGCCGCGGCGACCGGTGCCGGCAAGGTGCTGCGGTCGCTCGTCGGCGCACGCAGCCGCTATCGCGCGCCCGGGCTGTCGAAGGCCGCGCCGCTGATCGACCCCGGCCGCCCGGAGGCGAGCGTGCTCGTTGCGCGCATGCGTTCGCGCAATCCGCAGGTGCAGATGCCGCCGCTCGGCACGCAGCTCACCGACGCCGAGGCGCTCGCGCTGATCGAGCGCTGGATTTCCGAACTTCCTACCACCCGAAAGGAGCAGACCCGATGAAACGATCGACCCTCGTCAAGTCAAGCGTGCGCGCGAGCATCGCCGCAGCGTTCGCCTGGTTCGCGCTGTCCGGCAACGCGCTCGCAGCGGACGCCGGCAAGCCGTCCGCGGACAAGGTCGCGCGCGGCAAGTACCTCGTCACCACGTCCGGCTGCAACGACTGCCACACGCCGTGGAAGATGGGCCCGAACGGTCCCGAGCCCGACTACAGCCGCATGCTGTCGGGCCACCCCGAGAAGATGGAACTGCCGCCCGCACCGAAGCCGATCGGTCCGTGGATCGTCTCCGCCGCAGCGACCAACACCGCGTGGTCGGGTCCGTGGGGCGTCAGCTTCACCGCGAACCTGACGCCGGATCCGGAAACCGGCCTCGGCAAATGGACGTTGCGCAATTTCGTCGACACGATTCGCACCGGCCGCCACATGGGCCGCGGCCGGCAGATCCTGCCGCCGATGCCGATCCCGATGTACAAGAACTTCACCGACGAGGATCTGGAGGCGATCTACAGCTACCTGCGCACGATCCCGCCCGTGAAGAATGCCGTACCGGAGCCGCTGCCGCCGGCGATCGCGCCGACGGCGTCGACGCAGTAGAGTGCGTGTGCGACGGCGGTCGTTCCTCAGTCGGGGATCACCGCCGTCGCTTCGATCTCGACGCGCGCGCGATCTTCCATCAGCGCGGTCACTTCGACCGCGGTCATCGCCGGATAATGGCGGCCGATGATTTCGCGGTAGGCCGCGCCGAGCGCGCGATAGCTCGCGAGGTATTCGCGCTTGTCGAGTACGTACCAGGTCATGCGCGCGATGTGCTCGGGACGGCCGCCGGCTTCCGCGAGCACGGCGACGACGTTGCGCAGCGCCTGCGCGGCCTGCGCGACGAAGTCCTCGCTTTCGAACCGCTGCACGGCGTTCCAGCCGACCTGACCGCCGACGAACACCAGGGTGCCGCGCGCGGCGATGCCGTTCGCATAGCCCTTCGGCTGGGCCCAGCCGGGCGGTTGCAGGATCTTCATGCTTGCGTTCCCGTCGCGAGGGTTCCCGGCTGCACGCGGAACGCCTCGATGCGCTCGCGCAGCTCGCCGTCGATCGGCACGGGCCGGCCCGTGCGCAGATCCGTCTGCACGATGACCGTGCGGATGGCCAGCCGCGGCTCGCCGCCGCAACCGAATGTGTAGTGCAGGTGCAGCGAGCTGCGGCCGAGCTGTGCGACCGTGATCGCGATGTCCAACTCGTCGCCGTGGCGGGAGACGGCGAAAAAGTCCGCTTCGAGCCGCACGATCGGCAACCCGCGGCCGCGCGCGCCGACGAACTGCTGGAACGGCACGCCGACGATCGCGCGGAACCATTCCTCCTTCGCCTCATGTGCGATCTCGAAGAAGCGCGGATAGAACACGATGCCCGCCGGATCGCAGTGCGCGAAGCGCACCGTATGTCGCGTATGCCAAGCTGCGTCCTGAGCCTGCCGAAGGGCACTGTCCTGAACCGGTCGAAGGTCGCTCATGCGGCACCGCCGGCCCGCTGCTGCGCGCGCTGCATTTCGAGCTGGCGAAGCTGGAAGCGCTGCAGCTTGCCGGTTTCGGTGCGCGGCAGGCCCGACACGAACTCGATCGCGCGCGGGTACTTGTACGGCGCGATCTGCGACTTGACGTGCTCCTGCAGCGCCTTGATCAGCGCATCGCCCGGTGCGTTGCCGGGCTTGAGCACGACGAAGGCCTTGACGATCGTTCCGCGCTCCTCGTCGGGCGAAGCGACCACGCCGCATTCGGCCACCGCCGGATGCGCGAGCAGCGCGGCTTCGACCTCGGGCCCGGCGATGTTGTAGCCGGCCGAGACGATCATGTCGTCGGTGCGCGCCTGGTAGACGAAGTAGCCGTGCTCGTCGACGAGGTAGGCGTCGCCCGTGTAGTTCCAGCCGTCGCGCACGTAGTTCGTCTGCCGCGGATCGGCCAGATAGCGGCAGCCGGTCGGCCCCATCACTGCCAGCTTGCCGACCTGTCCGGGCGCGAGCGGCCGGCCTGCGTCGTCCATCACACACGCGCGATAGCCGGGGATCGGCTTGCCGGTCGCGCCGGGCTTGGCGCCCGCTTCATCGTGCGAGATGAAGATGTGCAGCATCTCGGTCGAGCCGATGCCGTCGATGATCTCGATGCCGGTCGCTTCACGCCACAGCGCGCGCGTGGCCGCCGGCAGCGCTTCGCCGGCGGAGACACACTTGCGCAGGCTGGCGAAATCCGCGCGCTTGGCCTGCAGCGCCATCGTGCGATAGGAGGTCGGCGCGGTGAAGAGCACCGTCGCCCGATGCCGAGCGATCGCGGCAGGCAGTGCGTCGGGCGAGGCTTTCTCCAGCAGCAGCGTGGCGGCGCCGATGCGCAGCGGGAACAGCAGCAGCCCGCCCAGCCCGAAGGTGAACGCGAGCGGCGGGCTGCCGGTGAAGAGATCGTCGGGCAGCGCGCGCAGCGTCGACTTCGGAAAGCAGTCGCACACGGCGATCACGTCGCGATGGAAGTGCATCGTGCCTTTCGGCTCGCCGGTCGTGCCCGACGTGAACGCGATCAGCGCGGTGTCTTCGGCGGCGGTGGGAACGTCGGTGAATTCCGCCGGCTTGCGCGCAGCGAGCGCCTCGATGCCGTCGGCGGCGTCGGTCTGGAACAGCGCAACCGTCTTCAGGCTCGGGCAGCTCGGGCGCGCCTTCGCCAACTCGTCGACCAGCCGCGCATCGCACAGCGCGTGCGAGACGTTCGCTTTCGTCACGATCTTGGTCAGTTCGGCCGCGCGCAGCAGCGGCATCGTGCCGACCGCGATGCCGCCGGCCTTCATCACCGCGAACCAGCACGCCGCCATCAGCGGGCTGTTCGGCCCGCGCAGCAGCACCCGGTTGCCGGGAACGACGCCGAGGTCTTCCACCAGCACGCGCGCGATGCGGTTTGCTTCGTCGCGCAACTGCCGGTAGGTCCAGACGAAACCGCCCGGCGCGAGGATCGCGCGCCGCTCGCCCCAGCCGCGTTCGACCGCGCGGTCGAGCAGCTCGGTCGCGCAGTTCATGCGTTCCGGATACTGCAGCTCGGGCAGCTCGAACAGGAAGTTCGGCCACTGCGCGCGCGGCGGCAGGTTGTCGCGGGCAAAGGTGTCGATATGGGCGGTGTAGGTCATGGCGATGAAGACCTCAGCAATTCGCGGGCGATGACGAGCTTCTGCACTTCGGTCGCGCCTTCGTAGATGCGCAGTGCGCGGATCTCGCGATAGAGGCGTTCGACGATCTCGCCGCGCCGCACGCCGCGGCCGCCGAAGAGCTGCACGGCCGCGTCGATCACCTGCTGCGCCGATTCGGTCGCGGTCATCTTGGCCATCGCCGCTTCGCGCGTGGCGCGGCGCTCGCGCACGTCGCGCGTCCAGGCGGCGCGGTAGGTGAGCAGGGCGGCGGCGTCGATCGCGGTGGCCATGTCGGCGAGCTTCGCCTGCGTGAGTTGCTGATCGACGAGCTTTGTACCGAACATCTCGCGCTCGCGCGCGTGGGCGAGCGACTCGGCGAGCGCACGGCGCGCCATGCCGAGCGCAGCCGCGGCGACCGACGCGCGAAAGATGTCGAGCGTAGCCATCGCCAATTTGAAGCCTGCGCCTTCTTCGCCGAGCAGGTTGGCGGCGGGAATGCGGCAGTCGTCGAACGCGAGCCGCGCGAGCGGATGCGGCGCGATCACGTCGATGTGCTCGGCGACGCGCAGCCCAGGCGCGTCGGCGGGCACGATGAACGCGCCGATGCCGCGCGCGCCGGTCGACGCGGGATCGGTCCGGGCGAACACCGTGTAGACGTCGGCGATTCCGCCGTTGGAGATCCAGGTCTTCTCGCCGGCGAGCACCCAATGCGCGCCGTCGCGCCGCGCGGAACAACGCATCGCGCCGACATCCGAGCCGGCCTGCGGCTCGGACAACGCGAAGGCCATGATTGCCTCCCCGCGTGCAACGCGCGGCAGGATCGCCTGCTTCTGCTCGTGAGTGCCGGCCAGCGTGATGGCGCCCGACCCCAGCCCCTGCATCGCGAACGCGAAGTCGGCCAGGGCGTCGTGATACGCGAGCGTTTCGCGCAGCAGGCACAACACGCGCGAGTCGAGGCGAGGCAGCACACCGCCGAACTCGGCCGGAACGCACCAACGCAGCAATCCGCCTTGCCCAAGCGCGCGAACGAGCCGGCGGCAGGCAGCGTCGACATCGTCGTGCGCGATGCCTTGCAGGTTGGCCTCGGCCCACGCATCCGCGTCGCCCGCCAGCGCGCGGTGGGCGGCGTCGAAGAAGGGCCAGTCGAGGTGGTCGAGTGTCATCGCGGCTGCAGCCGTTCCAGAGTCCGTTCGTGCTGAGCTTGTCGAAGCACGAACCGGGGCGGGTCCCGATACACGCGCAAGCTCGCCCCCTGAGCGCGTTCGCCCTTCGACACGCCCCCTCGACAAGCTCGGGACGGCGTCAGGGCGAACGGACCGCGATGTGCCAGGGTCGGTCGGATCGGGTATTCCCGTTCGTGCTGAGCTTGTCGAAGCACGGACGGGCGAGGGTCCTGACACACGCGCCAGCTCGTCCCGTGAACGCGTTTGCCCTTCGACAGGTTCAGGGCGAGCGGACTGAGGTGTGCTGGAAGCGATCCGCTCTCGGTGTGCCGTTCGTGCTGAGCTTGTCGAAGCACGAACGGACGCAGGCTTCCGCGTGCTTTCATGACGACGCGCCAACCGAGACACCTGATCCCAGTCGCCGCGAAACATCGCCTCCTTCTTCGCCCGGCTCCAGCCTTTGATCCGGCGCTCCGCCTCCAGCGCCTCGATGCGAGTTGCGCATTCCTGGGTGAACACGAGTTCGACCGGCCGCCTCGACTTCGTGTAGCCGTCGATCTCGCCCGCCTGATGCCGCGCGATCCGAAGTTCGAGCTCATCGGTGTGCCCGGTGTAGTAGGAGCCATCCGTACAGCGCAGCACGTACACGTGGAAGGCCAATGTTCAGTTCCCCTCGAACCGCGGCGTCTGCCGGGCAACGAAGGCGTCGTAGGCGCGCTCGAAGTCGCCGGTCTGCATGCAGATCGCCTGCGCCTGCGCCTCCGACTCGATCGCCTGTTCGATCGACATACTCCACTCCTGATTCAGCATCGTCTTGGTGATGCCGTGGGCGAAGGTGGGGCCGGCGGCGAGCTGCTGCGCGAGCTGGGTCGCTTCGACGAGCAGCGCGCCCTCGTCGACCACGCGGTTGAAGAAACCCCAGGCGAGTCCTTCGTCGGCGCTCATCGCGCGGCCCGTCAGCAGCAGCTCGGTGGCGCGGCCCTGGCCGATCATCCGCGGCAGCAGCGCGCAAGCGCCCATGTCGGCGCCGGCCAGTCCGACGCGCGTAAACAGGAATGCCGTTTTTGCGCGCGGCGTGCCGATGCGGATGTCGGACGCCAGCGCGAGCAACGCGCCGGCGCCCGCGCAGACGCCGTCGACCGCGGCGATCACCGGTTGCGGGCAGGCGCGCATCGCCTTGACGACATCGCCGGTCATGCGCGTGAACGCGAGCAGCTCGGGGGCGGACATCTTCGTCAGCGGACCGATGATCTCGTGCACGTCGCCGCCGGAACAGAAGTTACCGCCGGCGCCGGTCAACACGACCGCCTTGACGTCGTCGGCGTACACGAGGCCGCGGAACAGGTCGCGCAGCTCGCCGTACGAATCGAAGGTCAGCGGGTTCTTGCGTTCCGGCCGATTCAGGGTCAGCGTGGCGACGCGGTCGCGCACGCTCCACAGGAAGTGCTGCGCGGCGTAGTCGCGGTACGGGCGGGCTTGCACGGTCAATCCTCCTTCGTGCGCGCGTTTGTGCGCACCGATGTCTTGAGCCGGCCGAGCAGCGTGTGCAGTCGATCGCGTTCGCTCTCGGAAAGGCCGCCGAGCAGTTCGACGATCCAGGCTTCGTGCTCGGCGGCCATCCGATCGAAAGCGCGCTTGCCCGCGCGCGTCAAGCGCACGGTGAAGGCGCGGCGATCCGTCGGCACCGGCTGCCGTTCGACCAGGCCTTCGGCGACGAGCTGGTCGGTCAGTCCGGTCACGTTGCCGCCGGTGACCATCAGCCGGCGCGACAGCTCGCTCATGCGCACGCCTTGCGGATTGCGCTCGAGCTGCGCCATCAGGTCGAAGCGCGGCAGCGTGATCGCAAAGCGCTCGCGCAGCCGCGCGCGAATTTCGCCTTCGATCAGCATCGTGCAGGTCAGCAGCCGCAGCCACAGCCGCAGCGCGTCGTGGTGAGCCTCCGACGCGCGCGCTTCGCGGTCGACCGGCACGGCAGCGAGCTGGGCTGCGCGGCTCATCCGTTTGCTTCCGGCCGTTCCGCGGCCATCTGCGCCGCACGCGCGAGGTTGCGTTCGAGCTGCGCCTTGCCGGTCAGGTACTGCACCGGCCATTCGATATCGGCGTAGCCGAGCTGCGCGGCCGCGTGCAGCGTCCAGTACGGGTCCGCAAGATGCGGGCGCGCGATTGCGGCAAGGTCCGCGCGGCCGGCCATGATGATCGAGTTGACGTGGTCGGGCTCGAAAATCGCGCCGACCGCCATGGTCGCGATGCCGACTTCGTTGCGGATACGGTCGGCGAACGGTGTCTGGTACATGCGGCCGTAGACGGGCTTTGCCTCGCGCGTCGTCTGCCCGGTCGACACGTCGATCAGATCGGCGCCCGCTTCCTTGAACAACCGCGCGATCACGACCGCGTCGTCCGGCGTATTGCCGCCGGGCGCCCAGTCGTGCGCGGAGATGCGCACCGACATCGGCCTGTCCCGCGGCCACACGGTGCGCAGCGCGCGGAAGACTTCGAGCGGGTAGCGGCAGCGGTTTTCGATCGAGCCGCCGTATTCGTCGGTGCGCCTGTTCGTCAGCGGGCAGATGAACGCCGACAGCAGGTAGCCGTGCGCGCAGTGCAGTTCGAGCCAGTCGAAGCCGCACTCGAAGCCCCACTGCGCGGCGCGGACGAAGTCCGCCTTGACGCGGTCCATGTCGGCGCGCGCCATCGCTCGCGGCACCTGGTTGCGCGGGCCGTAGGCGATCGGCGACGGTGCGATCAGCGGCCAGTTGCGCTCGCCGGTCAGCGGGTCGCCGGCCGCGGGCAAAGGTTCGTCGGCGTCCTCCCAGCCGCGTTGCGTCGATCCCTTGGGCCCGGCGTGGCCGAGCTGCAAGCCGATCTTCGCGGACGTGCGCGCATGCACGTAGTCGACGATGCGCTTCCACGCGGCGCGATGCGCGTCGCGGTACATGCCGGCGCAACCGGGCGAGATGCGCGCGTCGGCGCTGACGCACACCATCTCGGTGAACACGAGCCCGGCGCCGCCATGCGCGCGGCTGCCGAGGTGGACCAGGTAGTAGTCGTCGGGCGTGCCGTCGACGCACGAGTACTGCGCCATCGGCGAAACGACCACACGGTTCTTCAGCGTCAGCCCGCGCAGCTTGAACGGCGTGAACATCGGCGGCAGCGCGCGTTCGGGCAGTCCCGTTCGCCGGGCAAACCAGCCTTCGATGCGCTCGACGAAAGCCTTGTCGCGCAACCGCAGGTTCTCGTGCGAGATGCGCTGGCTGCGGGTCAGCAGGCTGTAGGCGAACTGCTCGGCTTCGAACGCGGTGTAGCGCTCGACGTTCTCGAACCATTCGGTCGAGTTGCGCGCGGCGTTCTGGATCTTCAGCACCTCGACGCTGCGCTCGGCTTCGTACCGGGCCAGCGCGGCGGTGAGATCGTCCGGATGTGCGGCGAGCGCGCGGGCGAGCGCGATGCCGTCCTCGAACGCGAGCTTGGTGCCCGAGCCGACCGAGAAGTGCGCCGTGTGCGCGGCGTCGCCGAGCAGCACGACCGGCACGCGGCAGCCGTCGAGCGTGTTCCAGTGGCTCCAGCTTGCGCAGATCACGCGCGGAAAGCGGATCCAGATGGCGGAACCGCGCAGGTGCGCGGCGTTGCTCATCAGCTTGTGGCCGTCGAGGTACTTCGCGAACAGCCGCTCGCAGAAGGCGATGCCTTCCTCCTGTGACATCCGGTCGATGCCGGCGCGCAGCCAGTTTTCCTCGGGCGTCTCGACGATGAAGGTCGACGTGTCGCCTTCGTACTGGTAGGCGTGCGCCTGGAACCAGCCGTATTCGGTCTTCTCGAAAGCGAAGGTGAACGCGGAGAAGAGTTTCTTCGTGCCGAGCCAGACGAAGCGGCAGCGGCGCGTGTCGACGTCGGGGCGGAACGTTTCCGCGTAGCGCGTGCGGATGCGGCTGTTGATGCCGTCGGCGGCGATCACGAGGTCGGCGCCGAACTCGCGCGCCGCCTGCCGGTCGTCGGTCACGTCGTTTTCGAAGACCAGCTCGACGCCGAGCGCCTCGCAGCGCCGCTGCAGGATGTTCAGCAGCCGCTTGCGGCCGATGCCGCAGAAGCCGTGGCCGCCGGAGGTGATCGTGCGGCCCTTGAAGTGGACGTCGATGTCGTCCCAGTGGTTGAAGGCGCCGACGATCTCGTGCGCGGACTCCGGATCGGCCGCCTCCAGGTTGCCGAGCGTCTGGTCGGAGAAGACCACCCCCCAGCCGAAGGTGTCGTACGGCCGATTGCGCTCGATCACGCGGATCGTATGGCGGGGATCGGCGCGCTTGGCGAGCAGCGCGAAGTACAGCCCGGCCGGGCCGCCGCCGATCGACAGGATGCGCATCGGTATTCCCCCGTGGCGTGTCAGTCGAATAGTTTAGAAGTAAACTAACGGCCGTCAATGGTGCGGAGTGCTGCGCCGCGGGATGGGGATGTCCTCGCCGTCCTCGATGAGGGCGAAAGACTTTGCAGGCGGGACCCAGCGGTGCCGGACACGGCGATTGGGTCCGGCCGCGCTGCCGGAAATCGTGTCGGGCGTGCGCGTCGGCTTTTCTCTGACGCTGCTGGGCGTGCCGATCCTGATCGGCGAGATGTTCGCCTCGCACGCGGCCTGGGCTTCCTGCTGACGAACGCGATCGGTCTGCACGACGTCGAGGCGATGATGGCGGTGATCCGGCTGCTGGCGGTCTTTGCCGCAGTCGGCAATGCGCTGCTTCTGTGGGTGGACCGGCGACTGCACCATCGCGCCGGCTGACGGCAGCCGCGGCGAATTGATAGTCGGCCGACGGTCAGGCTGCGGTCGCGGATCAAGCAGGACGGAAGGCAACAGGCTCGCGCGGAATCCTTGGCCGCACTTGTCCGACCGGACCGGAAGGCGCTGGGCTGCTAGTCGGCGGGGCCAAAGCGCTCACCGCAGCCGGCCGGGTCATCGCATCGAGCGGACTGCGCACGCCCATGCCGCCGACCTTGAGCACATGCGTGTAGATCATCGTCGTGCTGACGTCGGCATGGCCGAGCAGTTCCTGCACAGTGCGTATGTCGTAGCCCGCCTGCAGCAAGTGAGTGGCGAAGGCGTGCCGCAGGGTGTGCGGCGTGGCCGGCCTGTGCACCCCGGCGGCCAGAACCGCGCGCTTGAAGGCGCGCTGGAACGACTGATCGAACAGGTGATGCCGCCGGCGCACGCCGGAGCGCGGGTCCACACTCAGCGTGGCCTGCGGGAACACCCAATGCCAGGCCCAGGACTGCGGCGCGCGCGGGTACTTGCGCTCCAGCGCATGCGGCAGTTCGACGCCGGCCACCTCCTGCGCACGATCGCGCTGCCACAGCGAGTGAGAGTATGCAAGCTGCGCGCGCAGATCGCTGACGAGCGACTGCGGCAGCATCAGGGCGCGGTCTTTGTCTCCCTTGCCCTCGCGCACCACGAGCGTCAGCCGGTCGAAGTCAACGTCCTTCACGCGCAGCCGCAGCGCCTCGCTGATCCGCATGCCGGTGCCGTACAGCAACCGCGCCA
>CAZIJU010000109.1:0-11940 GCA_964539745.1 uncultured Burkholderiaceae bacterium
TCGGCGCGATGGGCTACAAGTTCCAGTTCATCACGCTGGCGGGCTTCCACTCGCTGAACTACTCGATGTTCAACCTCGCTTACGGCTATGCGCGCAATCACATGAGCGCGTTCGTCGAGCTGCAGGAGGCCGAGTTCGCCGCTACGGAGAAGGGGTTCACGGCGGTCAAGCACCAGCGCGAGGTCGGTACGGGGTTCTTCGACGCGGTGACGACGACGATCGAGAGCGACGCATCGACTGCAGCCTTGAAGGGGTCCACCGAGGACGAACAGTTCTTCGACAAAAAGGCGGAAAAGAAGGCCGCCTGAATTGATCGGATATTCGTGTCCCGCTGACAACGCCTTCGTTGCGGCGCAACTTGAGCAGCCGTGGGGCGGCCTCTAGACTGCGCCGCGATTGCCACAGCGCGCTAGCGCCGGAGGAAGACAAGGGCGAGGTCGTAGGAGACGCCGTAGACAAGCTCGAACAAGATCGATGGATCACTGAGGCCGCACGAGCGGCCTCTTTTTTTCCGCCCGGCATCAGGTCCGCGTTCGACGTGCGTCCGGGGTGCCGCCGAGCGCGAGCCGAAGCGCATCGTCGGCAAACGCGGCCTTCAGGCTGTCGACGAACAGTCGCACGCGCAGCGGAAGGTGTTTGCGCGCCGGAAAGACACAGTAAACAGGGGTCGGCGCGGCGGCGTAACGGTCGAGCACGCTGACCAGCCGCCCTGCCAGCATGTCGTCGCCGACCTCCCATAGCGAGCGCCACGCCAGGCCGAGCCCGGCCAACGCCCAGTCGTGCAGGACGGCCCCGTCGTTGCAAGCGAGCGCGCCTGCGACGCGAATCGTGCTTGGCGCGCCGTCGATCGTGAAGGTCCACCCGCGCTGCGGTGGGCTGCCGGCACCGTCGCCCAGCGTCAGGCAAACGTGCTGCGTCAAGTCGGACGGGTGCTCCGGCCGGCCATGCCGGCGCACGTAAGCGGGCGCGGCGACGACCACACGCAGACTTTCGGCGAGCTTGATCCGAACGAGCGAACTGTCCGCCCGTTCGCCGAAGCGGATCGCGCAATCGAACCCTTCTGCAAGCAGATCGACGACTCGGTCCGACAGGTCGAGCGAGACGTTGAGTCGACGATGCTCGCGCGCGAAGTCGGCGACCAGCGGCGCGACGTACTTGCGCCCGAACCCGGCCGGTGCCGTGACGCGAAGGTGACCCGTCGCCTCCAGGCCGCGCGCGGACACCGCGGTCTCCGCGGCCTCGAGTTCGCTCAGGATACGCTGGCAGTCCTCGACGAACGCCGCGCCTTCCGGCGTCAGCGATAGGCGACGCGTGGTCCGCTGCAGTAACTTGACTCCGAGTCGCGCCTCCAGCGCATCGAGTCGACGGCTCACCATCGCCGGCGCGATCCCCTCGTGCCTCGCCGCTGCGGACAGGCTTCCGCGCTGCGCAACGCTGACGAAGGTGGCGATTTGCTTGAAGTGATCCATTGTTGAGCGTGAGTCAAAGAACCTATGCCGGCCAGCGCCCAATCGGTAACTCGCGGGCAAATATACTTGCACTACCTTTCGGCTTTGGTCTGCGCATGCGCGCCGCGCTGTTCGACGCCTTCGGATCGCCGCTTGACGTGTGTTCGGTGCAGGCCGAGTGCCCGCACGTCGCACACGGGGTGCGACTTGCGCAGGCGTTGCGCGACCGGCCGATGCCGTTCGACGCCAGATCGATGCCTGCCGACCGCGGCGGCGCCCCGCCGAAGCGGCCCGCGGCGACCCGCCTGCGTCCGGCCGCTCGCCGACCCGTGCGGTCGACGGCCTGAATTCCCGACCTCGCTGATTCGAAGGAGCACGCGATGAACCTGCCTCAAGGCGTCACGATCAAGGCGCCGCTCAAGCCCCGTTTCGAAGACGTCCTCACGCACGACGCGCTGGCGCTCGTCGCGAAGCTGCATCGATCGTTCAACGCACGCCGGCTCGAACTGCTTGCCAGGCGGGCCGAACGCGCAAAGCGGCTGGACGCCGGAGAGAAGCCGGACTTCCTTCCCGAGACGAAACACGTTCGCACGGGCGACTGGAAGATCGCGCCGCTGCCCAAGGATCTGCAGTGCCGGCGCGTCGAGATCACGGGGCCAGTCGAGCGCAAGATGATCATCAACGCGCTGAATTCCGGCGCCGATGCGTACATGACCGATTTCGAGGACAGCAACACGCCGAATTGGGACAACCAAATCACCGGCCAGCTCAATTTGATCGACGCCGTGCGCAGGCGCATCACGTTCGAGCAGGGCGGCAAGCTGTACAAGCTCAACGACAGGATCGCCACACTCGTGGTTCGGCCGCGCGGCTGGCACCTGGACGAAAAGCACGTGCTCGTCGACGGCGAGCGTGTGTCGGGCGGAATTTTCGACTTCGCGTTGTTCATGTTTCACAACGCCAAGGAACTGATCGCGCGCGGCTCGGGGCCGTACTTTTATCTGCCGAAGATGGAGTCGCACCTGGAGGCGCGGCTGTGGAACGACATCTTCGTCGCCACGCAGAACGAGCTTGGCATCGCCCGGGGCACGATCAAGGCGACGGTGCTGATCGAGACCATTCTCGCGGCCTTCGAGATGGACGAGATCCTGTACGAGCTGCGCGAACACAGCGCGGGGTTGAACGCGGGGCGCTGGGATTACATCTTCTCCTGCATCAAGAAGTTCAAGAACGATCGCAACTTCTGCCTCGCCGATCGGGCTCGTGTGACGATGACCGCGCCCTTCATGCGCGCCTACGCGCTGCTGCTGCTCGCAACGTGCCACCGCCGCGAAGCGCCCGCCATTGGCGGAATGAGCGCGCTGATCCCGATCAAGAACGATCCGGTCGCCAACGAGCGTGCGCTGGCCGGCGTGCGCGCCGACAAGGCGCGGGATGCGAACGACGGCTACGACGGCGGCTGGGTGGCGCACCCGGGGCTCGTGCCGATCGCGATGGAGGAATTCGTCAAGGTGCTCGGCGACAAACCGAACCAGATCGACAAGAAGCGCGATGACGTCAAGGTGACCGCGGTCGATCTGCTGAATTTCCAGCCCGAGAAGCCGATCACCGAGGCCGGACTGCGCATGAACATCAACGTCGGTATCCACTACCTCGGTTCGTGGCTGGCGGGCAACGGCTGCGTGCCGATCCACAATCTGATGGAAGACGCGGCCACCGCCGAGATCAGTCGCTCGCAGGTCTGGCAGTGGATCCGTTCGCCGAAAGGCGTGCTCGACGACGGCCGCAAGATCACCGTCGAGCTGGTCAAGGCCTTGATTCCGGAGGAGCTTGCGAAAGTCAAGTCCGTCGTCGGCGGCGACACCTCGACGTACGATCGCGCCGCGCGGATCTTCGAACAGATGAGCACGCAGGAAACCTTTGCCGAGTTCCTGACGCTGCCGCTGTACGAGGAGATCGAATAGGCCAGCGGCCCGCACCGCGGGTCGCGCGGCCGGCGCGCGGCCGGCCCTCGAGATTTTAAGGAGACATGCCGTGACGCTCTGCCCGATTGCCATCGTCGCCGGTTGCCGAAAGTGCCCGGCGTTTTCCATATGCCCTCTGAAGACCGTCATCGGCGATCAGAAGGCTGCGTCCGACGCCAAACCCGAAGCGCCCGCCGCGAAGCCGGGCAAGGGCGGCCGCAAGAAGTAGCGCCTAGATCACCGCGCCGACCAGCGCCGCCGTCGCGCAGCTGGCCAGCAGCCCGCCCGCGACCGACTTCAAGCCCAACTGCGCGAGTTCCGGCCGGCGCGACTCCGGCAGCATCGCCGCCATGCCGCCGAGCATGATGCCAAGGCTGCCGAAATTGGCGAAGCCGCACAGCGCATAGGTCATCAGCAGCCGGCTGCGCTCGGACAGCGCCGACGGCGGTAGCGCGGCGAAGTCGAAGTAGGCGACCATCTCGTTGAGCACTGTCTTCGTGCCGAGCAGATGGCCTGCGACTTGCGCTTCGGCCCACGGGATGCCGCTCGCCCACGCGAGCGGGGCGAACAGCCACCCGAAGATGCGCGCGAGCGTCAGCGGCGCGCCCCGCACCTGCGGCAGCGCGCCGAGCAGGATGTCGACGAGCGCGACCAGCGCGACGAACACGATCAACATCGCGACGATGTTCAGCAGCAGCTGCAGACCCTCGAACGTGCCGCGGGTCAGCGCGGCCATCGCATTGGCATCCTGCCGCCCGATCGTCAAGTGCGCGTCGTCCGTGCGATCGGGCGGCACCATCAACGCCGCGACGACGATCGCCAGCGGCGTGGCGACGACCGACGCGACCAGCAGATGCGTCAGGGCATTGGGCACAATCGGCGCCAGCACCGTCGCGTAGAGCACGAGCACCGTGCCGGCGATCGTCGCCATGCCGCAGTTCATCACGATGAACAGTTCGCCGCGCGAAAGTCGCGCCAGATACGGCTTGACGACCAGCGGCGCCTCGACCATGCCGACGAAAACGTTCGCCGCCGCCGACAGTCCGACGGCACCGCCGAGTCCCATGCTTCGGCGCAGGATCCACGCGATGCCGCGCACGACGGCCGGCAGGATGCGCCAGTGAAACAGCAGCGCCGAAAGCGCGGCGACCAGCAGCACGATCGGCAGCGCACGAAAAGCCAGCACGAAACTCGCTCCCGGCTTCGTCTCCGCGAAAGGCAGCGCGCCGCCGCCGAGGTAGCCGAAGACGAACCGGGTGCCGGCTTCGGTCGACCGATCGAGCAGCTCGACGAGGCCGTTAAGCCGCGCAAAGGCATTGGCCACGGGGGGCACTTTGAGCAGCAGTGCGGCGAAGACGAAAGCAAGCGCAAGACCGGTCAGCACCACGCGCCATGGAATGCGGCGCCGGTTCTCCGAAGCCAGCCACGCGATCGACAGCAGCGCACCCAACCCGAGCAGGCAGTGCAGCGTCTGCATGAGAACTCCAATTCGGAACGGGCCGCGGCCGATTGAACCACGCGCCGGCGCGGACGGCCAGCACGCGCGGGGCCGGTCGCGCGAATCGAGCGATCGCTCGACGGCGCGCGGCCGATCGCGCGCTAGGATGGCTGCCGGTGGCTCGACCGCGCCGCCAGCGCAGGGAGTTGCAATGAATCCGACCGATGTGCCAGCGCAACTGCAGGCCGCATTCGAGGCGCAGCGACAGGCGTACGACCGCGACGACTTCCCTTCCTGGGAAGTGCGCCGCGATCGGCTGCGTCGGCTGCGCCGGCTGCTCGAGGACAACGAGCCCGCCTTCGAAATGGCGATTGCCAGCGACTTCGGCCGCCGCCCCCGGCTCGAGACGCAGATCGCCGAGTTCTTTCCGGCGCTGGCGGAAATCAAGGGCGCGCTGCGGCACGGCAAGCAGTGGATGAAGCCGCGGCACGTCTGGGTATCCAAGTGGTTTCTGCCGGCGCGCGCCGAAATCCTGCCGCGTCCGGTCGGCGTTGTCGGGATCATCGTGCCGTGGAACTACCCGGTGTACCTCTGCGTGGGTCCGATGGTCGGTGCGCTGGTCGCCGGCAATCGGGTGATGGTCAAGTTGTCCGAACACACGCCGGCGTTCGGCGAACTTTTCCAACGCCTCGTCGCGCAGAGTTTCCGTCCGGACGAAGTGAGCGTCGTGCTCGGCGGCCCCGACATGGCCGCCGCTTTCAGTGCCTTGCCGTTCGATCACCTGCTGTTCACCGGATCGACGGCGATCGGGCGCAAGGTGATGGCGGCTGCTGCGCGGAATCTGACGCCGGTCACGCTCGAACTCGGCGGCAAGTCACCGACGGTCGTCGCGCCCGGGTATCCGGTCGAACGCGCTGCCGCCCGCATCCTCGCGGGGAAACTGCTCAATGCCGGGCAGACCTGCATCGCGCCCGACTACGTGCTGCTGCCACGCGAACGGCTGGACAGCTTCGTGGCGGCGGCGCGCGCGCAGGTGCGCTGCATGTTCCCGCAGGGTCTGGCGAGCACGGATTACACGAGCATCATCAACCCGCAGCAATACGGCCGGCTCCTCGGTTATCTGGACGAAGCGGCCGCACACGGTGTACGCATCGAGCCGTTGTTCGAAGGCGCGCAGCGCGACGACGCCGCCCACCGGCTGGCACCCGCGCTGCTGCTCGAACCGCCGTCGGCGCTCGCCGTGATGCGCGAGGAGATCTTTGGGCCGCTGCTGCCGCTGCTCGCGTACGATCGCGTGGAGGAGGCGATCGACTTCATCAACGCGCAGCCGCGCCCGCTTGCGCTGTACTGGTTCGACTCGGACCGCGCGCGCACCGAGCGCGCGCTGCGCCGCACGCACGCGGGCGGTGTGTGCGTCAACGAAACGCTGGTGCACGTCGCGCAGGAAGAGTTGCCGTTCGGCGGTATCGGTCCGTCCGGCATGGGCCACTATCACGGCCGCTGGGGCTTCGAAACCTTCAGCAAGCTCAAACCCATCTTCCGCCAGTCTCGGCTCAACGGCATGGGGCTTTTCATGCCGCCGTACGGCCGGCACGTCGAGACGCTGCTGCGACTGATGAAGCGGTTTTGAACTTCAGTCCAGGGTGGCCAGCGGGATCGTCTCGACCGGTTCGCCGGCTGCGTACTCGGCGCGCGGCCCGACGGCGATCAGCGCATCGGCTTCGACCACCGTCCGCAGCATCGCCGAGCCCTGATCCTTCAGTGGCGCAACGGCGAGCGTTGTGCCGGCATCGCGCACGAAGCAGGCGCGGCGATAGTCGATCCGCCCGCCTCGAACGTGCACGGCGCTGGCGAGCGGCACCGGCAGCGAAGGCGGCGCGGCGGCCACGCCGCCGGCCAGGTGCAGCAGCACCGGTCGCGCGACGAGATGGAACATCACGAACGCGGCGACGGCATTGCCTGGAAGGCCGAGCAGGGTCAGCACGTGATCGGCTTGCGCCAGATTGGCCACCGCGATACCGCGGCCTGGGCGGATGTTCAGCGCAATGAAGCGAACTCCGCCGGCGCGGCGCACGATATCGGCGTCGCCCTGCGCTGCACCGCCACTGACCAGAACCACATCAAGCCGCTGCGCGAGTGCGCGCTCGAGCACGCCTTCGAGGTCGGCACTGCGGTCCGCGCAGATTCCCAGGTCGATCGCTTCGAAACCCGTCCGCTCCACGCTCGCGCACAGAAAGGGGCGGTTTGCGTCGTACGACGACCCAGCCGACAGCGGGACAGGCGGATCGGCGAGTTCGTCGCCGGTCGACAGAAGTCCTACCCGCAGCCTGCGCATGACCGGCAATTCGGTGCGCCCGATCGCGGCGGCGAGCCCCAGATCTGCGGCGCGCAGGTGCCGCTGCGACGCCAGCACGATGTCGCCGCGCGCGACGTGTTCGCCGCGCCGGCGTACATTGGCGCCGGGCGGGGGTGCAAGAACGATTCGCACTTGGCCGTTGTCGCGCGCCGTGTCCTCTTCCATCACGACGGTGTCTGCACCTGCAGGCAGCGGCGCACCGGTCATGATGCGCACGCACGTGCCCGGCTCGACGCGGCCTGCGTACGCGTGGCCGGCCAGAGCGCGTCCGATCTCGCGCAGCGCGGGCAACGTCAGATCGGCAGCGCGCAGCGCGTAACCGTCCATCGCGGCGTTGTCGAATGCGGGCAGATCCAGCGGTGCCGCGATGTCCTCGGCGAGGATGCGCCCCAGGGCGGAGCGCGTCGGCACACGCTCGATGTCTTCGACCGGCGGCAACGTCGCGATCAGTTCCGCGATGGCTTCGTCGACCGAACGTTCGGGTGTCGTCATGGCGTCGTCGGCGGTCCGGCCGCAAGCAGGTCGACCGTTTCGTTGATGTTGGCGAAGGCGGCGGCATCGTCGAACGCGACCCTCCGCGCGCCGACGCTGTCGAGCCAGGCCGCGACGCGCCGCTCGCCGCGCGCGAGCGCCTCGTCCAGCGATGCGCGCAAGCTCGAATCGAGCAGGCAGCACAGCGCGTGGGTTCGGCCGCCCGCGACTGCCACACTTGCGCGCGCGCCATCGAGCCCCGCGGCCAGACGCTCGACGAGCACGAGCGGGATGTTCGGCGTATCGCAAGGAACGACCGCAAGCCAAGGGGTGCGCACCGCGACGAGCGCGGCCCGGATGCCGGCCAACGGCCCCGCATACGGGCCGTGTTTTGGAGAATCGGTGACGACCGGGACGCCGAACGCCGCGTAGCGCTCGAGGTTGCGATTGGCGCTGATCAGCAGCGCGCCGACCTGCGGTGCCAGTCGCGCGAGCACGCGCGCCGCGAGCGGTGTCCCGTCCACTTCGACGAGCCCCTTGTCCACGCCGCCCATGCGTACGCCGCGCCCGCCGGCGAGCACGAGGCCGGTGATCTGTGTGCGCGCGGGAGTCGCCAAATCCTCAGCCGCCGATGTACGACATCTCGATCTTGGGCAGCGCGACCGTCGCTTCGCTGCGGATTTCCGAGTAGCGGTCGGCGCGCTGCGACCAGATCTGCCCGATCGCGGTCGAGATCTGCGCGTCGCTCGCGCCGCCGCGCACGAGCGACCGCAGGTCGTAGCCGCGCTGCGCAAACAGGCACAGATACAGCCGCCCCTCGGTCGACAGCCGCGCGCGCGTGCAGTCGCGACAGAACGCCTGCGTGACGCTCGATATGACGCCGATTTCACCCTGGCCGTCGCGATAGCGCCACCGCTCGGCGACTTCACCCGGGTAGTTCGGGTCGACCGGCTCGACCGGAAATTCGGCGTCGATGCGCCGGATGACCTCTGCCGAGGGTACGACGTCGTCCATGCGCCAGCCGTTGGACGAACCGACATCCATGAACTCGATGAAACGCAGGATATGGCCGCTGCCCCTGAAATGGCGCGCCATCGGCAGGATCTCGTGGTCGTTGACGCCCCGCTTGACCACCATGTTGATCTTGACCGGCTCGAGCCCCGCGGCGTGCGCGGCGTCGATGCCTGCGAGCACATCCCGCACCGGGAAGTCGACGTCGTTCATCCGGCGGAACGTCGCGTCGTCGAGCGCGTCGAGCGATACGGTGATCCGCTTCAGGCCTGCTGCGGCGAGCGATCGCGCCTTGCGTGCGAGGATCGAACCGTTGGTCGTCAGCGTCAGGTCGAGCGGCTTTCCCGCCCGTGTGGTCAGGGCCGCCAGCATCTCGATCAGCTTTTCGAGGTCCTTGCGCAGCAGCGGCTCGCCGCCGGTCAGCCGGATCTTCTCGACCCCGTGCTCGACGAACAACCGCGCCAGCCGCGTGATCTCTTCGAAAGTCAGCAACTCGGCGTGCGGAAGGAAGCGGTAGTTCTTGTCGAACACTTCCTTCGGCATGCAGTAGGTGCAACGGAAGTTGCACCGGTCGGTGACCGAAATGCGCAGGTCGTGCAGCCGTCGATCGAGCCGGTCAGCGACGCGACCGGTCGCGGCCGCGGTCGCGTCGGGCAGCGGCGGGCGGATCGAAGCGACGCGCTCGTCGAGCAGGGGAATGATTCTGTCGGTCATCGCGCAGTCTCGGCCGCATGTTACCGAGTCGGTCGCCGCCGGCAAGGCCGGATGCGGTACGCCCGCGTCCGCGATGCGGTTACCTCACCCCCGGCACCGCCCGGGGCGAGGCATCCGATGCGTGGTTGCGGCGCGTTTCGACCTGGATCAGCGGTCCGACATCGAGCGGCGGCAGGACCGGGCGTTCGCGCGGAACTCGCACGGGCCGCGGCTCCGCCGCCAGCCGCGCCTGCGTTTCGGCGAGCTTCAGCGGCTCGGTCTGCACGAGGATCAATCCCGCGCGGTCGAGCACGGGCAGCAGCTCGTCGATCGGTAGCGGTGCCGGCGTGGCCTTGGGCAGTATCCGCGTGGACGCGGCCGCGGGTGGGGGTGCGTCAGCCGGAACAGACTCAGGGGCAGCCGCAGGCGCCGGTGCCGCGGCAGGCCGAGCCGGCACGACCGGTGCCGGTTCCGGCATGGCGACCGGGGCAGGTTCCTCGTCAGCGACTTCCGGCGCACCCTCGGATGCCATCGCTTCGGCTGCGCTCGCGGCTTCGGCTGCCGTCGCGGCCTCGGCGCCTGCCGACGCCGCTTCGCGCTCGCCGCCGCGGCCGCGGCGGCGGCGCCGGCGTCGGCCGCGGCGCTCCTCTGCACCGGTCTGGACGCTGGCTGTGCCGTCGCGCTGCGCGTCGGCCAGGGTGGCCGAAGCTGGGGCGGCACTACGCGCCGCCGAGGCAGCCGCCGCGACTGGCGGTACTTGGATCGCCTGCGCGTCGGCAGTCACGGGCTGCGATGGCCGCGGCCCGCGTTCGCGGCGCTTGTCGTCTCGGCGTTCCCCGCGCGCCTCGCCGCCCGCCTGCTTTGCCGAAGGTGCGGGTATTGGGCGCTCGGCTTCCCCGTCATGTTCGCGCGGTTTCTCGCCGCGATCGGGGCGTTCGCCCTTGCGGCCCTGCTGTTCAGGGCGACCTTCGCGGCGCTCGTCGCGCGCCCGCTCGCCTTGACGACCTTCTCGCCGTTCTTCGCGCCCGCGGCGGTCGCGATGGCGCTCGCCGCGGCCGCGACCTTCGCGCGCTTCGCGCGCCGCCGGCTGCGCCATCGCAGCAGCCGGTGCAGCCGGCGCGGCCGGTTCGCCGGCAAAAAAGCGCTTGATGCGGCTCCAGAGCGACGGCGCTGGCGGTGCAACGGCCGGCACCACCGGCGCCGGCGCCGGCGAAGCGGCCACCGGCGCGGGGGTCTCCGGAACGATGCCGCGCACGACCGCCTCCTGCTTCGGCTTGGCGCGCTCCTCCTCGGCCTTGCCGCGTCCGTACGGCGTATCCGTCGGCGGAGAGATCGCGCGTTCGTAGCTGGCCTTGGCCTGGTCGAGGCGCTCGTCGTCGTGGCGCAGCCGCTCGATGCTGTAGTGCGGCGTCTCGAGATACTTGTTCGGGATCAGCACGATCGAGACCCTCAGGCGAGCCTCGAGCTTGGCGATGTCGGTGCGCTTTTCGTTGAGCAGATAGGTGGCAACGTCGACCGGCACCTGCGCGTGGATCGCCGCGGTGTTCTCCTTCATCGCTTCTTCCTGCAGGATGCGCAGGATGTGCAGCGCGGAGCTTTCGGTGTCTCGGATGACGCCGACACCGTTGCAGCGCGGACAGGTGATGTGGCTGCCCTCCGACAGCGCCGGACGCAGTCGCTGCCGCGACAGCTCCATCAGCCCGAAGCGCGAGATCTTGCCCATCTGCACGCGGGCGCGGTCGAAGTACAGGGCGTCCTTGAGTCGCTGCTCGACGGCGCGCTGGTTCTTCGGGTCCTCCATGTCGATGAAGTCGATCACGATCAGCCCGCCCAGGTCGCGCAGTCGCAGCTGGCGCGCGACTTCGTCGGCCGCCTCGAGGTTGGTCTTCAGCGCCGTTTCCTCGATGTCCGAGCCCTTGGTCGCGCGCGCGGAGTTGACGTCGATCGATACCAGCGCTTCGGTGTGGTCGATGACGATCGCGCCGCCCGATGGCAGAGGCACCGTACGCGAGTGCGCAGTCTCGATCTGGTGCTCGATCTGGAAGCGCGAGAACAGCGGGACGTCGTCCTTGTACCGCTTTACGCGGTTGACCATGTCCGGCATCACGTGCGCCATGAACTGGCGCGCCTGCTCGTAGACCTCGTCGGTGTCGATCAGGATCTCGCCGATCTGCGGATGAAAGTAGTCGCGGATCGCGCGGATCACCAGGCTCGATTCCTCGAAAATGAGGAACGGTGCCGGGTTCAGCCGCTTGTTCTTCTGCCCGTCGGTGGTCGGCGACGACGTCAGGTTGCCGGCGGCATCGCGGTACTGCGGCGTGGCCGCCTCCTCGATGGCGCGCCAGAGCTGCAGCAGATAGTTCAGGTCCCACTGCAGTTCCTCGACCGAGCGGCCGATGCCGGCTGTCCGTGCGATCACGCTCGTGCCCGCCGGAAGCTGCAGCTGGTCGATCGCCTCGCGCAGTTCCTGCCGGTCCTCGCCCTCGACGCGGCGCGAGACGCCCCCGCCGCGCGGGTTGTTCGGCATCAGGACCAGATAGCGGCCGGCCAGCGAGATGA
>CAZIJU010000110.1:0-11864 GCA_964539745.1 uncultured Burkholderiaceae bacterium
AGGTGCTCGGCATCCTCGACGACGACGGCCGCGCGATCCAGAGCGCCGGCATCCTCGCGCTGCCCGACGCGGTGAAGGTGATCGAGCACGAAACGCCGCCGATCAAGGGCAAGGTCTGCCCGAGCTGCCATGCCGCCGCGATGATCAAGCGCGACGGCTGCGAGTTCTGCACGGCGTGCGGGTATACGGGGCAGTGTTCGTAGCGCGACGGCGCGGGCCGCGAAATTCGGGCGCCATCGCTGCGCTGCCGGCTTGCGCAGCGCTGCGCGGGGCTTGCGTTCGGCTGCCGATGGCGGCCTGTTCGCGAACGACCCGCCGCTGACCGCAGCGCGTGCGTACGCGCCCCGAACGGCCGGCGGTTGCCCGACCCGAGGCGGTTTGCCTCATCACGGCACGGCGGCCGCAGCGCGTTTGCGTGGCGGCGCATTCGGGCGAACGGGGCGCGCAGCCCTCTTCGCGCGCGCGGCCGCCTGTTTGGCCCGCGCTTCGAGCGCGAGCGTGCGCACGCGCTCGATGTCCTCGTCGCTGAACGGGCCGTTGACGCCGGAGATCGCGGCGAGCTTCATGCCGTGCTTCAGCCCCAGCTTGTAGATCTCGCGCACTTTCTCCCACTCGATCGCGCGGCCGACGGTGAAGTTCTCGAATCGTCCTTCGAGCGCGAGCACGATCGTCTCCGCCATGCATGCGTAGACCACGCCCGGCGGCAGGCCGATGTTCTTCATCCTGACGTCGCCCGGGACCTGGATCTCGCCGGATTCGATGACGAGCACGTCGGGACGCCTGGCCGCTTCCTCGGGCGAAATGTCGAGCGGTCGCGCGACGTCGGTGATCACGCATCCGGGCTTGACCTTCATGATGTCGAGGACCTTCTTGCCGGCGCCGGAGGTCGCGGTGACGATCACGTCCATGTCGCCGAGATGCGGGTCGGCGCGCGCGGACAGATGCACGTTGGCGTCGGGCGTTTCCTTCAGGATCGACTCCTTCAGCGCGAGCAGCTTCGCGGTTTCGGGCGAAACGAGGTAGACCTCTTCGGCCGCCTTGACCAGCAGGCGCGCGCAGACCGAACCGATCGATCCGGTCGCGCCGACCACCATCGCCTTGGCCTTGATGCGCTCCCTGCCCTTCGGCAGCGGCAGCAGCCCCATTCTCAGCACCGCGTCGTGCGCGGCCCACAGCGCGCCGGAGGCGCTGTACGAATTGCCGGTCGTGACCGGCAGCGGCGCGCGCTTGGCGACCGTGACGCCGGCGTCGCCGACGACTTTCGTGAACGCGCCGAGCCCCATGATCTGCGCGCCGAGCTTGCGCGCCATCTTGGCCGCATCGAGCAGCCGGCGATACGTGAACTCGGGGCTGCGGCTCATGATCTCGCGCGGCGTGCCGCCGACCGAAATCAGCCAGCCTTCGGCCTCGACGCCGGTCGGCGACTTGATGCCGGTGACGCGCGAGTAAACGAACGGCGGCGCGTACGCCATGATCTTCTCGACCGAGTCCAGGAACACCGGCGGCGATATGCGCGACAGGACTTCGATCGGTTTGACGACCTTGAAGTACTCCTGCGACAGCGGATGGATCACGAAAGCGAAGCGGTTGACCCGCTTGAAGCCGTTCGGATAGACGATGCGCGGCTCGAGCGCGAGCTCGGTGATGATGTCGAGATAGTCGTCGTCGAGCAGCTCGTCCGGAGCCTTTCCGGTGGCGGCGACGATCATCGCGTCGAGCAGATGCGGGCCGATCACGTGGCCCGCCATGAACGGCGCGCCGTCGATCACCATGTGCACGCCCTTGTCGCGGAACCGCGCGATGCGCTCGTCGTTGACGGTCGAGGTGATGATCGTCTTGCCGGCGAGCTCCTCGAGGCCGAAGTCGTCCAGTTCGTGCACGGGTGCCACGATCACGGTCGCGCTCGCCATCGCCTTGCGCAGCACGTGGTCGGCCCACTGCTTGAGCCCCGGCGCCGCCGGCAGCCTGCGCGGCTTCCAGTCGGCGACGTAGTGCGCGCCGCGCGTGTACAGCGCGAGCGCGTCGAGCGAAGTCAGCAGCTTCGGCACGCCGAGCTGGCGAACCGGATCGGCGAATTGCATGTTGTCCGTGTACTCGGACATCGCCATCGCGAGCTTGTAGTCCGCCGCGCCGGAGAAAAACAGCACCTTCGCGTTGTTGAAGTAGTTGCCGAGGCTCGTCTGCGCGTGCCGCACCGCCCATTCGAGGAACATGTCGCCGAGCCGCTCGCCCGTGGTCACGGGCACGCGGGTGACGAGCCGCGCGAGCTGCGCGCCGGCCTCGTCGTCGGCGCCGCCGAGCGCAGCGCGGCCGTTGCTCGCGACGCCCAGCCCGATCGCATCGGCGCGCGTCTGCCAGTAGCGCAGCAGCCTGGCCGCGCGTTCGACGCTGCCGTCCGCGCCAAGCCGCCGCACCCTCATGCGATGCCCCAGAAAACGGGTCGTGAACTCGAAGTCCTGGCTGCGTGCACCGAGGCTGACGCCGATCACATCCTTCATCTGCAATCCGTGCCGAAATTCGATTGCGGGCGCGGCGGGCCGCCGCGCGGACATGGCGAGTCAATCACAGCATGCGGAGGACTCTTTTGATGCTCGACAGACTTGGCGATTTTGCCCGTACGGTCGGGCTGCCCGCGGCGAAGCGCGCAGCCGGCTGGGTCACGCGCGTGCTGCCGATCCCGCAGCCGACGCTGCTCATCGGACCGGGGGCGAGCGCGCGACTCGGGCAGGCGATTTCCGGATTCGGCCATCGCCGGATCATGCTGGTCACCGACCCGATCGTCGCGCGGCTCGGACTGACGGCGCCTTTGATGCAAGGGCTCGGCGCGGACCGGCTGGGGGCGGCCGAACACGTCGTCGTGTTCGACGAGATCACGCCCGATGCACCGATCCCGGTGATCGAAAAGGGCAGCGAGGTGTTCCGCGACGCCGGCTGCGATGCGTTGGTGGCGATCGGCGGCGGCTCCGTGATCGACGCGGCCAAGGCGATCGGAATGGCCGCAGCGAACCGCAAGCATCCGCGTGAACTGGTCGGGTACTTTCGCGGCCGGTATGCGCCGCCGCCGATCTACGCGGTGCCGACCACCGCGGGCACGGGTTCCGAGGTGACCGTCGCCGCGGTGATCTCGGATCCGCAACGCGAGACGAAGCTCGTGATCGCCGATACGCGACTCGTGCCGAAGATGGCCGCGCTCGATCCGGAACTGATGGTCGGCCTGCCGCGCGAAGTGACCGCCGCTTCCGGCATGGATGCGCTGACGCACGCGATCGAAGCGTTCATCGGTTACTGGGGCACGCGGTTCACCGACCGGATGGCGCTGGCGGCCGTCGGCATGATCTACGAGAACCTGCCGCGCGCCTGCGAACACGGCAGCGATCTCGCCGCGCGCGAAAAGATGGCGCTCGCCTCGACCTACGCAGGGCTCGCGTTCACGCGCGCGAACGTCGGCAACGTGCACGCGATCGCGCATCAGTTGGGCGGCAAGTACCACACGCCGCACGGCCTAGCCAACGCGATCATGCTGCCGCACGTGCTGCGGTTTTCGGGCGACGCGATCACGGGCAAGCTGGCCACGCTCGCGCGGCACGTGAAGCTCGGCGGCGCGGACGAGCCCGAAGCGCAGCTCGCGCAGAAGTTCCTCGACTCGATCGACGCGCTGAGCCGCAGGATCGGCATTCCGCGCACGCTCGATGCGCTGCGCGAGGAGGACATCCCGCAACTGGCGCGCGCGGCCTGCCGCGAAGCCGATTTCAACTACCCGGTGCCGCGCGTGATGTCGCAGCAGGACTGCGAGGCGTTGCTGCGCGCGGTACTGCCCGAAAAGAAGGCACCGGCGCGCACGAGAAAGACCGCCGCCGGCACACGCAAGCGCCGCCCGTCGTCGTCCCGCAGCGCTGCCGAGCCCGCAAACCGGGAACCCGGAAAACGCGCTCGAAACGGCGGGGCAGGCAGCGACACGCGCGAGGCGCTGCACCGCGCCGCCGGATCGCGACGCGGATGAAGGCTCACCGGCCTGCACGACGTCGATTCGCCGCCTTCGTCCGTCGGTTCGTGGTTAGTGCTTCCGCGGCGCCGCCCTGCACCGCCGCAGCCAAGCGGAGGAATCCGCCCTGCCGCGAGCGGATGTCCGCAACGTCTCAGAAGCCGTGAACTTTCTACTGCGCCGGCGGCTGGCGTCGTTGCACGGTGCTGGCTGCGGCCGCGCGCCTGCAGCGGGCTTCACGTGCGCCGTGCACCCGTCCGCCTGCGCCGAACGGCCGGCGCCTTTTCGGGCCTCGACGATCGACTCGATATGTCTCGGCCCAGCGGCTGCGTGCCCCCGGGTTCGATTCGGGGCAGCGGGCCGCTCGTGACGCGATCTTCGCGGCTACTCAGCGCGGCCAGACGCGTTCGTAGACGAAGGTCATCGACAGATCGAACAACTGCCCGCGCCGATCGATGATCCGTTGCAGGTGCTCGTCGGTGAGGTTCTCGAGGATCACGGTCTGTTCGGTCCTTTCGCCCAGCAGCGCGCTTCGCCCCGCCGCCGCCGCGACGATCCGGCCCGGCAGCTCGCCGCGTTCGACCATGCGCGCGAACACCTCGTTGTGCGCGAACGGGAACCACACCAGCAACAGCGACGGGTCGACCGGCGCGGCGAGCGCCCAAAGATAGCTGCCCTTCAGCACCGCGTCCTGTTCGCTGAGGATCAGGAAGCCGAGCTCCTCCGGCCTGCCCTTCGGCGTCACCGCATGGCGAACGTGGACGTGCACGGCGCCGTCCGTGTGCGGCCCGCGCACCGGTGCGAGCGCCACGACGCCGTTGTCCGCATCGGCGATCCCGACGCTCCAGCACTGCGACTTGTCGCGCCGCGAGCACCATAGGCCGTCGATCGCAAGCCGCGCGTTCGGCAGCGCGACCGGCGCCGCGCCCATCGGTCGATCCGAGTAAACGGGCCGGCACGACGCGCCGGCCAGCAGCGCGGCGGCGAACAGGATCGCGACGAATCGAACGATCAGAATGGACGCGGCGGATCGTGCGCGGAACATACGCATAGCCTACGCCGGCCGGCCGTCTTCGGTGTTGGACCGGATCAAACGCGCCGCTACCAGGTGCGAACGCGGCCCGTGTCGAGATGGACGAAGTCCGAGGAAGCGTAGTAGCCGACGCCGCCCGCGCCGAGCGCGATCGCCGCATCGCGCAGCTTGCGCGTGTCGCAGCCGGCAAGCCGCACGTCGATTGCGCGGCCCTGCGTGTGCAGGCTCGCTTTCGCCACACCGTGGCTGCGGCTTCTCAACATCGCGTTGGTATGCGGCGAACGGAAAGCGGAGATGACTTCGAACGTGCCTGCGCCGCACGCGAGGTTCAGCGCGTGCAGCGTGTCGAACAGGCGCGGGTCGATCTCGGCCGCCTCGCCGGTGCGGAAGTCGCGCAGCAGCGAATTGAGCGAGGCGAGCGCTTCGGGCACGTACGCGCCATGCTCGAAGTAGACCAGATTCACGCGCTCGCCCGTATGCGTGTGATAGAAGGCGATCGAACGCGGCGCCGCGGCCCAGGCGCGCGGCGCGATCGACAGACCGAAACAGGCGAGTGCGGCCGTACGCAGGAAGCGGCGGCGCGGCGCGATACAGAGGTGCGGACCTTGATTCATGCGGAGCGAACGCTGCGGCAGTCGATGCAACGGGCGACGATGGTAAACGGAGGCGGCGCGGCCGAGCCGCGGCAAATGCGGGATGCGCTCGCACGCTTTCGGATTAGCGCGGTCGCGTGGCGCGCGGCGATGGCGTTCGCACTGCTCGCGCTGGCAGCACCGGCACCGCCGGCGCGCGCCGATCCGCTCGTCGAAGCGCTGCGCGCCCGCGTCGAAGCGCTGCGCGCCGGGGGCGACCCGCAGATCGGCGCTGGTTCGGCGGACGCGCGCGCGTTGATCGCGTCGCTGTACGAACGCCGCGGCTTCGCGCCGCTGTGGACCGAGCCGGCGCGCATGGCCTCGCTCGCGGCCGCGATCGCCGCCAGCGCGACGCACGGCCTCGACCCGAACGACTATCACGCCGCGCGGCTGTCGGCGCCGCCCGCGCCGCAGGCCGACGCAGCCGAGCGTGCGCGCCCCATCGCGCAGCGCGACCTGCTCGCCACCGACGCCTTCGTGCGGCTTGCGTACCACCTGTACTTCGGCAAGGCCGATCCGCGCGCGATCGCGAGCGGCTGGAACTTCGCCCGCACGCTCGACGGCGTCGACCCCGTCGCCGCATTGACCGAGCTGCTCGCTGCGCCCGATGCGGCCACCGCGCTCGAGGGCCTGGCGCCGCGGCTGCGTGTGTACCGCGATCTGCGCGATGCGCTCGCGCAACTGCGCGCGGTCGAGCGCGCCGGCGGCTGGCCCGCGGTCGCGCCCGGTCCGAAGCTCGAAATCGGCGCGACGGACCCGCGCGTGGCGCAACTGCGCGCGCGGCTGCGCGCCGGCGGCGACCTCGCCGACGTCGGTGGCGATGTCTTCGACGCCGCACTGCAGGCCGCCGTGCGGCGCTTCCAGTCGCGCCACGGGCTCGAAGCCGACGGCGTCGTCGGCCGGGCCACGCTGGCCGCGCTGAACGTCGGCGTGGCTGAACGCATCGCACAGGTGCGCGCCAACCTCGAGCGCCTGCGCTGGGTCGCGCGCGAACTGACCGGCGACTACCTGCTGGTCGACATTGCCGGGTTCACGGCGCAGCTTTGGCTGGCCGGCGCGCCGGTGTGGTCGGCGCGCGTGGTCGTCGGCCGGCCTTATCGCAGGACCCCGGAGTTTCGCGCGCGGATGAAGTACCTCGTGCTCAACCCGGAGTGGAACGTGCCGCCGACGATCCTGCGCGAGGACGTGCTGCCGAAGGTGCTGGCGGATCCCGCATATCTCGACCGCCACGCGATGCGCGTGGTCGACGCCGCAGGCCGCTGGGTCGATCCGGGCGTGATCGACTGGGCGTCTTATCGAGCGAACCCGCGCGCGTTCCCGTACCAGATCGTGCAGGCGCCGGGCGGCGACAACCCGCTGGGCGCGATCAAGTTCATGTTCCCGAACGAGCATTCGGTCTACCTGCACGACACGCCGGCGCGCGAGCTGTTCGAGCGCGCAACGCGCGCGTTCAGCTCGGGCTGCATCCGCGTCGAGCGACCGCTCGAACTGGCGCGGCTGCTGCTGGACGATCCACTGCGCTGGTCCGAGGAAGAGCTGCGAGAGGCGATCGCGACCGGCCGGACGCAGACCGTGCCAGTGCGGCACGCCGTGCCGGTGATGCTGCTGTATTTCACCGCGACGGTCGACGCGGACGGTACGCTGCACTTCCGTCCCGACCTGTACGGGCGCGACAAGCCGATCCTCGCCGCATTGGCAGCGCCGTTTCGCTTCGCGCCGCTCGACGTAGGACGGCGCGCGCGCGGCGACGGGCCGGCCGGTCGTGGCGTCGAACGATTCGATAAATGACGCGCCTTCCCGTTTATTCTTCGGCGTGCGTCGGCCAGCGGCCGATGCTGTAATCGGCCGAACTCGCGAGCCGCGCGCCGCACCGACATGGCGGTGAACGCTGCCCCGCACCGGTCGCCGGAGGCGAACTGACATGCCCGTGGTCGCAGTGGTGAATCGCAAGGGCGGAAGCGGCAAGAGCACGCTGGCCACCCATCTGGCGGCCTACCTCGAACACCGCGGCATGCCCGTGATGCTCGGCGACGCGGACCGCCAGCTTTCCACGCAGGCCTGGCTGCGCCGGCGCAACGAACGGCGGCACTCGACGATCGTCGGCTGGAAAGTCGACCCGAAGAACATCGTTCGCCCGCCCGCCGGCATCGCGCACGTCGTGCTCGACACGCCGGGCGGACTGCGCGGCTTCGAACTGGCTCGCGTGGTGATGTACGCCGACGCGATCCTGATGCCGGTGTGCAACTCGGCCTTCGATCGCGAATCGGCCGCCGAGTGCTACGCCGAGCTCTTGACGCTGCCGCGCGTGGCGAGCGGGCGCTGCCGGGTCGCGGCCATCGGCATGCGGCTCGACGCGCGCACCAAGGCGGGCGAAACGATCCGGCTGTGGGCCGAGTCGCATGGCATCGCTTTCGTCGGCGCGCTGCGCGAAACGCAGACCTACGTGCGCTGTATCGACCAGGGCCTGAGCGTTTTCGACTTGCCGCCGGCGAAGGCCGAGGCCGACCTGGCGCAGTGGCGGCCGATTCTGCAGTGGCTTGCGCCGGTGCTCGATGGTTACGCGCGCTCGGCCGCCACCGAGCGGCCGCGCGCGACCGCTGGCGCAACCGGCGCGCAGCCGGCCGAGCGCGAGACGGTGCGCAGCGCGCAACCCGCCGCGCGTACCGTTCGAACGGCAGGGGTGCTGATCCGTACGGACGCACCGTCGAAGCGACCGACGGTCGCCGCGCGCATCGGCCGACTGTTCGATGCGCTGCCGATTCCGCGCTTCCTGCAACGCAACCCGTAACCCCAGCAAGCTTGCGGCAAACGGTTCACGAACCGTGTGCCGCAAGTCGCCTCGCCCCGGGAACGCGGCGGGGCGCAGGGCAATCGAGCGTTCGCGATGTCAGACACTCACCGAATGCCCAACGAACCGAGAAGCCGCAGTGGCGCCCCCACCCGTACGCCGGTAAGCAAGCAACGGCGCGGGTTTCCGAGCTTTTGGGGCAACTGCGGTGCAGTGACCTTTCGGCTGACCGCGCCGCCTGCGAGAACCCCCATTAGAACCGTCAACTTCGGCCTGCGATCATCGGGCAACTGCCCTCTCTACCAGAGTGACGCAAGCTCGTGACACCGCGACCCCGCAAGTTCGCGTCGCCCGTGTAGACACCGGTTCCGTCATCCCGCGCAACGCGAGGGATCCCCGCGTTGAGCGCGGCGAGAATCCTCGCCTCGGGCTTGGAATGACTCCCCATCGTCATCCCGAGCGAACGCGAAGGATCTCCGCGCTGCGAGGCGCCGAGATTCCTCGCCTGCGGCTCGGAATGACAAAGGCGGCGATGCGATTGGGAATGACAATGGCGGCGTTGCGGTTCGGAATGACAATGGCGGCGCTGCGGTTGGGAATGACAATGGCGGCGTTGCGGCTCGGAATGACGAAGGTTGACGGATGCGAGCGGCAGGCGGTCGGTCGTGTCGCGAAGACTCGTAATGCTCGATCGGATGAATCCGGCTTCGAACGCGCGCCGGGCGCGCGATGACCTGAGCGGCGGACACGCCGGGCGCGCGACTGTCCTCGAATCCCGAACGCTCGGCCGCCGCAGACGTCTTCGCGTAGCGGCGAGCCGCCGATCGCCGGGTCCAGGGACACGCCTACGCCGGCGCGCCCTGCACGAACACGCGGCCGGAACGTCCGGGGACCTCGCCCTCGGCGAAGGCGTGGCGCGGCAGTCGCGCGCGGTTCAGGCCGTACGCGAACTCGCCGAGCGACACGAGCGCATAGCCCTGCGCGCGCCAGCCGTCGAGCAAGCGGTCGAACACCGGCGCGAGCTTCATCCCTTCGAGCTCCGCGTGCAGCGTATACACGTGCCCCCACGCCGGCAGCCGCGCGGTCAGATCGAGCAGGCGTTCAGCGACGTTCGACTCGGTGCAGCCGTCGCGCCCGATCAGTTCGTCGAGCGTCGGCAGCGTGGTCGGCAACTGCGGGCAGCGCAGCGGCTGCCCGTCGACGACCGGCACGAAAGGATGCGTGCCGCGCGCGTCCGACGCATGGGCAAAGCCGAGCGCATCGAGCAGCCGCAGCGCGTGCGCATTCATCTGCCAACCGGCAGCGCCGTGCACGCGCGGTGCGGCGCCGAAGACCTCGCGAAACCGCGCCACCGCCAGCGCGAGCTCGCGTTCGGTCCAGGCGCAATCGGCGCGCCCGACGAAGTCCTGCCAGAGCACGTGATCCCAGCAGTGGATGCCGACCTCGAAGCCGGCGTCGCGCACCGCGCGCATCTCGCCCGCGCAGCGGCGGCCGATGTCCGGGCCGGGCAGCAGCGTGCCGTACAGCAGCGTCTTCAGCCCGTAATGCGAGACGACCGACGTGCGGCTGACCTTCGAGAAAAACCCGGGCCGGAACACGCGGCGGACGGCGCGCCCCGTGTGATCTGGGCCGAGGCTAAACAGGAACGTCGCGCCGGCGCCGCGCTTTCGCAGCAGCTCGACGAGCCGCGGCACGCCTTCGCGCGTTCCGCGATAGGTGTCGACGTCGACCTTCAGCGCGAGCCGCATGCGGCCCGGCTAGTCCACGAGCGAACGCGCGTCGGCAACGTGCGCGCGGTACGCCTCGAAGATGCGAACGAGCGCCTCTTCCATCGTCACCCGCGGCGCCCAGCCCAGGTCACGCTTGGTGTTTTCGATCCGGGGCACGCGGTTTCGCACGTCCTGGTAGCCGGCGCCGTAGTACGCGCCGGACGTCGTCTCGACCAGCTTCACCCGGGCCGCGTTGTCGCGGTACTCGGGCATGCGGCCGGCGATGTCGAGCATCATCGTCGCCAGCTCGCGCACCGAGTAGTTGTTCGCCGGATTGCCGATGTTGTAGATCTTGCCGGTGGCGATACCGCCGGGATTCGCGATGATCCGCAGCAGCGCGCCGATGCCGTCGTCGACATAGGTGAACGTGCGCTTCTGCGTGCCGCCGTCGACGAGCTGGATCGGCTCGCCGCGCACGATGTGGCCGAGGAACTGCGTGACCACGCGCGAGCTGCCCTCCTTCGCCGTGTAGATCGAATCGAGCCCGGGACCGATCCAGTTGAACGGCCGAAACAGCGTGTAGTCGAGCCCCTGCTCCATGCCGTAGGCGTGGATCACCCGGTCCATCAACTGCTTCGCGCACGAATAGATCCAGCGCGGCTTGCCGATCGGGCCGAGGACGAGTTCGGAGGTCTCCGGGTCGAACTCGGCATCGCGGCACATGCCGTAGACCTCGGAGGTCGACGGGAAGACGACGCGCTTGCGGTGCCGCACGCAGGCGCGAACGATCGGCAGATTGGCCTCGAAGTCCAGCTCGAAGACGCGCAGCGGTTCTCGCACGTACGTCGCCGGTGTGGCGATCGCCACCAGCGGCAGCACGACGTCGCACTTCTTCACGTGGTATTCGATCCACTCGCGGTTGATCGTGATGTCGCCCTCGAAGAAGGTGAAGCGCGGGTCGCCGCGCAGCTCGGCGATTCGATCGTCCTGCATGTCCATGCCGTACACCTTCCAGTCGGTCTCGCGCAGGATTCGGTGCGACAGGTGATGGCCGATGAAGCCGTTGACGCCGAGGATCAGGACTTTCTTCATGGGACGCTCATTCGAGAGGAATCTTGCCGCTGCCGAAGCGGGCGACGAAACTGGCGGCGTCCACCGGCGCGCCGCCAAGTTCGAGCCGCAGCACCTGCAGCACGCCGCGGCCGCATTCGGCGATGAGCCGCCCGCCCTCGGCGTAGATGCCCGGCGCGGGCGAACGCGGCGCGGCCTCGGCGAGCAGGCGCGTGCGCAGCACGCGCGCGGCCGCACCGCCGATCGTCGTGAACGCGCCCGGATACGGGGGCGCGACGCCACGGACGAGGTTGTGGATCGATTGCGCATCGAGCGACCAGTCGATGCGACCGTCGGCGGGCGTGCGGCCGCCGAAGTACGACCCCGCCGCCAGATCCTGTTCGCGATGCTCGGCGGTGCCGGCCAGCAGCTTCGGCAGCACGCGGTCCAGCGCGATCTCGGCGGCGACCGTCACCTTGGCGAACACTTCGGCCGCGGTGTCGTCCGGCAGGATCGGCACGGCCTGCTGCGCGACGATCGGCCCGGCGTCGGGTTTTTCGACCATCCGGTGCAGTGTCGCGCCCGTTTCGCGCTCGCCGCGGATCACCGCCCAGTTCACCGGCGCGCGGCCGCGGTACTTCGGCAGCAGCGAGCCGTGCATGTTGTAGGC
>CAZIJU010000111.1:0-11831 GCA_964539745.1 uncultured Burkholderiaceae bacterium
GCGGCGTGCTGATCGCGCCGGGCAAGCTCACCGACTTCTGCCCGCTGTACTGCGCGCCGGGCACCGACGCGGTCGTCAGCCAGTTCGACAAGGACGACGTCGAGGCGATCGGCCTGGTGAAATTCGACTTCCTCGGGCTGACGACGCTGACGATCCTCGATCTGGCGCTCGCCTACGTGAAGCGGCTCGATCCTGCGAGCACCTTGACGCTCGAGTCGATCCCGCTGGACGATCCGCAGACCTACGAGATCTTCAAGAGCGCGAACACGACCGCGATCTTCCAGTTCGAATCGCGCGGCATGCGCGATCTGCTCAAGCGCGCGAAACCCGACCGGCTCGAGGACCTGATCGCGTTGAACGCGCTGTACCGCCCGGGGCCGATGGACCTGATCCCGGATTACACCGACCGCAAGCACGGCCGCCAGCGGGTCGAGTACCTCGATCCGCGGATGGAGCCGATCCTCGGCGAGACCTACGGGATCATGGTCTATCAGGAGCAGGTGATGCGGATCGCGCAGACGGTCGGCGGCTACTCGCTCGGCGGCGCCGACCTGCTGCGGCGCGCGATGGGCAAAAAGAAGCCCGAGGAAATGGCCAAGCACCGCTCGATTTTCGTCGAGGGCGCGGCCAGGAACGGCGTGCGCGAGAACGTCGCCACCGAACTGTTCGACCTGATGGAGAAGTTCGCGGGCTACGGCTTCAACAAGTCGCACTCCGCCGCGTACGCGGTCATTGCCTGCCAGACCGCGTATCTGAAAGCGCATCACCCGGCAGCGTTCTACGCCGCCAACTTGTCGGCGGTGATGGACGACACCGACAAGGTCAAGGATCTGGTCGAGGATGCGAAAGCCAACGGCATCGCCGTGCTCGCGCCGGACATCAACACGGGTCAATGGCGCTTCGAGCCGGTCGACGCGCGGACGATCCGCTACGGCCTCGGTGGCATCAAGGGCACCGGACGCGGGGCGATCGACGCGATCATCGCCGCGCGCGATGCGGGCGGCCCGTTCACGAGCCTGTTCGACCTCGCCGCGCGCGTGGACAAGCATCTGGTCAACCGCCGCGTCGTCGAAGCGCTGGTGCGCGCCGGTGCCCTCGACGCGCTCGACGACGATCGCGCCAAGCTGCTGGCCAGCGTGGGCCGGGCGCTGGAGCAGGCCGAACGCCTCGCGGCCAGCCGCGGGCAGGCGAGCCTGTTCGGCGCTCCCGGCGAAGATGCGGCGCCGGCGCTGCACTACGTGCCGGCGCGGCGCTGGAGCGAGCGCGAGCGGCTCGCCAACGAGAAGCTCGCGCTCGGCTACTACTTCAGCGGGCATCTGTTCCGCGAATACGAGGCCGAAGCGCGGCGGCTCGCGCCGACGCGCCTGGCGGATATCCGGCAGGCGCGCGAGGCGGTTCGGCTCGCCGGCATCATCGTTTCGTCGCGCAGCCAGAACACGCGGCGCGGCCGCATGGGCGTGATCGTGCTCGACGACGCGACGGCGCAGGTCGAACTGATGGTGTTCGCGGAGCTGTACGACCGCAAACGCGCGCTGCTGAAGGAGGACGAACTCGTCTTCGTCAACGGCCGCGTGCGCTTCGACGAGTTCAACCAGCGGCTGTCGATCAGCGCCGACGACGTGATGGATCTGGCGGAGGCGCGCGCCCGCGCGCAGGCGGCGCTGCGCATCGAGGTCGACGGCGCCAATTCCGCGGCGGTGGCGCAACTGCGCAACGTGCTCGCGCCGTACCGCGTGACCAACGGCGATGCCGGCGGCTGCCGCATCGTCGTCCGTTACACGAACGGCGTGGGCTGCGCGGACATTCCGCTGTCGGAGGACTGGCGGGTGCGGCCGGACGAATCGCTGCTGGCGGAGCTGAAGTCGCAGCTGCGCGTGCGCGCGGCTTGCTTCAGCTACGCCTGAGGCTTGCCGCCAGCCAGGTATCGGTCCAGCCCCACGCTTGCGTGCACGTCGCGCGAAGCGATGCGCTGTTGCAGCAGTTCGCGGTTCCGCGCTTCGAACCGGCGGTCGTGTTCGCGGTGCCACAGATGCAGCACGCCCGTGGCGAACGCGCCTTCCTTGCGGCGTACGCCATGATTGAGAAGCCGCACGGCGAGATCCGAGTCCTCGAAACCCCAGCCCTCGAACCGCTCGTCGAAGCCGTTGACCGCGCGAACGTCCGCGGCCCACACGCCGAGGTTGCAGGTTCGCACGCGCTGCCAGCGCGCCGCCCCCAGCTTGCGCAGCGGACCGAGCGCGAGCCGGCGCAGCGGCAACGTGCGGTTGATATCGCTCGCGAGTTGCGCGAGCCGCCACCGTCCGAAGCTCCATGCGTGCACGGGTTCACCGGTTTCGAGGACCTGTTTCGTGAACCGTTCCGAAAGCAGGATACGGTTTCCGGCGACCATCCAGCCGGGTTCGGCCAGCGCGCGATGCTGCGCGATCCAATCCAGGCGCGGAATGCAGTCGCCGTCGAGAAAGAGCAGGTAGTCGCCGCGGGCGACGGCCGCGGCGCGGTTGCGCGCCGCGCCTGCGCGGAATCCGAGATCCGGCTGCCAGACGTGGCGCACGGGCATCGGTGCGCTGGCCGCCAGCGCTTCGACGAGCTGCCGGGTTTCGTCGCGCGAACCGTCGTCGGCGACCAGCACCTCGAAGCCGCGATCGGTCTGCGCGAACAGTCCCGCCAGCACCGCGCGCAACGCATCGGGGCGGTTGTACGTCGTGACGATGACCGAGATCGTCACGGCGACCTCAATCGACATCGTCGCGCGGCGCGCCGCGGCGGGCTTCGGCCGCGAGCATCGCCTTGACGTAACGGTAGTACGAACCCTCGGCGTTCGAAACGGCGAGCAGGAAACCGCGCCGGCCGTCGAGAAAGCCGAGCTTGAAGACATAGGTGCGCAGAAAGGCGGCGAGCCCGTGGACGATCGCGCTCGCCAGGCCGGGTGCTTTGCCGCGCGCCGCGAGCGCTGCCGCCGAGTCGCTCGAGTAGCGGTTCATCTTCGCGATCACCTCGTCCATCGTGCGGAAGCTGTAGTGGACGATCGGCTCGTCCAGGCGTCCGACAGGTCGATCGGTGACCAGCGACTCGTGCACCGTCGCGTCGGAGAAACGCGCCGCACCGCGCCTGAACAGCCGGCGTACGTAGTCGGGATGCCAGCCGCCGTGCCGCATGAAGCGGCCGCAGTAAGTCGACAGCCGCGGCATCTCGTAGACGTCGAAGCGCGGCTGCGCGAGGGTGCATTCGATCTCGGCGCGCAACCCGGCGGTCACGCGTTCGTCGGCGTCGAGCGAAAGGATCCAGTCGCCGGTGCAGGCGTCGAGCGCGCGGTTTTTCTGCGGACCGAAGCCGGGCCAGTCGGTCGTCTCGACCACGCGCGCGCCGCGTTCGCGTGCGATCGGCACGGTCCGGTCGGTGCTCGCGTGATCGACGACGACGACCTCGTCGGCGAAAGCCACGCTTGCCAGACACGCGGGCAGGTTGTGCTCCTCGTTGCGCGCGATGATCGCGACCGAAAGGCGGGCAGCCATGCAGGTGTCAGGGTTCGCGCCGCGCGAGCAGCGTGCCGGCGAGCAACGCGTATGCGTGGCCTTCGGTGAAGTCGCGCAGCAACGAGTTGAAGGTGGAACCCAGCGCCATCACGATCAGCAGCCCGATCGCCAGATCGCGCCACGGACCGGCGAGTTCACGCGCCCGACGGCCGTGCGCGACGAGCAGCCAGACGAAGGCGCCGACGCCGGGCAGGCCGAGCTGAACCGCGATCTCGGCAAACTCGCTGTGCAGGTTGCTGGTGGCGAGCGCGCCCACCGCCGTGGCCGGGCGCGGCAGGCGCGCGTACTCGACCGGCACGCTACCGCTGCCGTGACCCCAGATCGGCGAAGCGAGCCAGATCCGCCCGGCGGCCTGCAGAAACTCGTGGCGGGCGCCCAACGACGTCGCCGCACCCGTCTCCCGATATTGCTCGACCTCGGCGAACGTGAACTTCACGCGCTGCACGAACGTGTCCGAGGACAGTGCGACGACGCCGAGTAGCGCCGCGCCGATCAGCGCGGCAGGCAGCGCGCGGCGCCATCCGGCCAGCAGAGCGGCCCACGTCAGCAGAAGCGCGAGCAGCAGCAGGTAGCCGGTGCGGCCGATCAGCAGCCACAGGACGTGCGCGGCGGCGGCGACCGCGCCGGCGGCCATCAGCGCGCGCAATGCGGGGCTGTGCGCCCAGCGCGCGCCGGAGAGCGCGAAGAAGAACAGCAGCGCCGAGGTCCAGCTTTCGGTGATGTGGTTCTTGAACGCGACGGCATTGCCGGCGCCACCGCGCTCGGCCTGCGGCAGCACGCCGAAGTGGATCGCGAGCGCGGCGCCGAACACGACCGCGCCGCCGGCGGCGAACGCGGCGAGCACGGCGATCTGCCAGCGGCGCTCGCCCATCACGCCGAGCAGCATCGCGAGCAGCACGAGCTTGCGGTACTTCAGAACGTGGTCCCACGCTTCGGCGCCGCTCGCGCTGCTCCACGCGATGCCCGCGACGAACAGTGCAAAGAGCGCGAGTGCGGCGCGCGCGACCGGATCCTGCCAGGCGCGGCGCGCGCGATCCGAAACGTTCGGGCTCGCGACCCACAGCAGCACGAACAGGGCGAACGCGGCGTTCGCGCCGGCCGTCGAAAACGGCAGCACGAAGGCGGCGAGTACGGCCGATGCGCGTGTGGCGCGGTCGCTCCACGACGCCAGGACGGCCATACCGCCCGAACGCGCCGCGCTGCTCACGCCGCGACTCCGACCGGCAGACCCAGTCGCGCCTGCACGCGCTGCCACACGGCCTCGAAATCGGGCCAGCCGCCGGCGTCACCCATGCAATCGGCACCGGGCGTCCACGGTCGCGTCCGCCAGGGCTCCGTCACGCCGAAGATCGTCACCAGTGGCGCGCCCACCGCGGCGGCGACGTGGCTCGGGCCGCTGTCGTTGGCGACGACGAGTTGCGCGCCGCGCAGCAGCGCAGCGAACGTCGCCACGTCGGTTTCCGGCAGGATCGTTGCGCCGGGCAAGGCCGCGCTGACCACCGCGCGCTCGCCGGGGCCGGGGCAGGCGACGACGCGTACGCCGTGTGCCCGTAGTTCGGTGCACAGCCTGGGGAAACCGGTCCATGCCTTCGGCCGGCCGCGGTGGATTCCGACCGCCGCCGGACACAGCATCGTGTACGGCCGGTCGATGCCGGCGGCGTCGAGCAGCGCGCGAGCGCGTGCCTGCGCGGCAGGCGCGAGCCGCAGCGCAAGCTGCGCAGGCACCGGCTCATCGACGTTCGCGAACCGGCGTGCGAGTTCGAAGTAATACTCGACCGTGTGCATGTCGCGCGCCCATGCGTCGGGCACCTCGATCGCGCGCGCGAGCAGCCAGCGGCGCGCTTCGGTCGCGTAGCCGACGCACGCGAAGCCGGCCAACCGCAACTCGAGCGCGCTCCCGATCGAGTTGGTGAACAGCACCGCTTGCTCGGCCCGCTGCGCGACGCGCGCGACGCGCAGCGCGTCGATCCGCTCGATCCAGGATCCGCGCGGTGCGAGTGCCGGCCAGCCGTGGGCCTCGAACAGCCCCGCCGCCCATGGCTTGCCGACGAGCACCAGCGCGTAACCGCGCCGCGCAAGCAGATCGAGCGCGGGCAGGCACATGCAGGCATCGCCGAGATGGTTCGGCAGTCGGACGAAGAGGGTCGGCATCGAAGGCAGGCAGGGCCGATCGCCTAAACTACGCGGCGGCCGACGACACGGCGCGAACGACAGAACGCAAAATTGTATCCGGCCACCCCCACACAGTCGCCCATGTCTTCCCGCGCCGTTCCGATCCCGTCGCAGCGAGGGCGCGCGCGGCGAGCGCCGGCGGCGATGCCGAACGATGGCGCTTGATCGGCACGCGGCGCGGACGAGCCTTGCGAACGATCCGGTGCTGCGCCGGATGCTGCGGCTCGTGCTCGCGCACAGGGCTGCGCTGGCGGTCGCCGTCGTCGCGATGCTCGTGACGGCGATGACCGAGCCGCTGATCGCGCGCATGACGGGGCTGCTGCTCGATCAGGGCTTCTACCGGCGCGACGCGGCCGCCGGCATCTGGGTGCCGGCCGGATTCGTCGGCGTTTTCGTTCTGCGCGGAGTGGCGAGCTTCGCCAGTACCTATCTGCTGAACCGCGTTTCGCAGGGCGTGCTCGTCGAACTGCGCGCGCAGATGTTCGCGCGCCTGCTGCGCTGGCCGCAGACCACGCTGGAAAACACGCCGTCCGGGACCGTGATCGCGAAGTTCGTCAACGAGGCGACCAACGCGCTGAACCTCGCCGCTGAAGTGATGACCACGGCGGTTCGCGACTCGCTGACGGTGGTCGCGCTGCTGGCCGTGCTGCTGTACTACAACTGGCAGCTCACGCTGGTGACGCTTGCGGTGGCGCCGCCGATCGCGCTCGTGCTGCGTGCCTTCGCGCGACGGCTGCGGCGGCTGAACCTGCAGAACCAGGAAATGGTCGGCGTGATGACGCGCGCGGTGCAGGAGGCGCACGAAGGCGGTCGCGTGATCAAGATCTACGACGGCTACGCGTACGAAAGCGAGCGTTTCGCGGCGATCAACGCGCGGCTGCGGCGGTATGCGATGCGGATGCAGGTGGGGTATTCGGGCGCCACTCCGGCCACCCAGATCATCGCCGCCACCGGCATCGCGTTCGTCATCGGTGTGGCGCTGTGGCAGGCGCGCAGCGCGCAGCTTTCGGCCGGCGACTTCATCACGTTTCTGACGGCCGCGCTGCTGCTGCTGCCGCCGCTGCGGCACCTGGCCGGACTGAACGGCCCGCTCGCGCGGATGCTCGCGGCGGCCGAGAGCGTGTTCGCGGTGATCGACTCCAAAGAAGAGGCCGACACGGGGACGCGGACGATCGGACGCGCGCGCGGGGCGATCGCGTTTCGCGGCGTCTCGTTCCGCTATCCGGGCGCGGCGCAGCCGGCGCTCGACGGTCTGTCGCTCGACGTCGCGCCGGGCGAGATGATCGCGTTGGTGGGGCCGTCCGGCGCCGGCAAGACGACGCTGATCAACCTGATCCCGCGCTTCATCGAACCGACGGCCGGAGAAATCCTCCTCGACGGCGTGCCGATTCGCGAACTGCGGCTGGCGAGCCTGCGCGCGCAGATCGCGCTGGTGTCGCAGGACGTCGTGCTGTTCGACGACACGATCGCCGCGAACATTGCGTACGGCGCGCAGCGTGGCGCCTCGCCCGAGCGCATCCGCGCGGCGGCCGAGGCCGCGTACCTGCTGCCTTTCATCGAGTCGCTTCCGAACGGTTTCGACACCCAGATCGGCGAGAACGCGGTCAAGCTCTCGGGCGGGCAGCGCCAGCGGCTTTCGATCGCGCGCGCGCTGCTGAAGGACGCGCCGATCCTGCTGCTCGACGAGGCGACCGCGGCGCTCGACTCCGAATCGGAGCGCTTTATCCAGGCGTCGCTCGAGCGCCTGATGAAAGGCCGCACGACCTTCGTCGTCGCGCACCGGCTTTCGACGATCGAGGCGGCCTCCCGCATCGTCGTGCTCGACGCCGGACGCATCGTCGAGACCGGCCGCCACGCCGAACTGCTCGCCCGCGGCGGGCTGTACGCTCACCTGCATCACATCCAGTTTTCGCATTCGAAGGAGGCCACCGTATGAGTGCGGCAGCCGTCACACCGCCGATCAGCCGCTACCCCGTCCCCGAACTGAAGGATCTGCCGGAGGACATCCGCGCACGCATCCTCGCGGTGCAGGAGAAGTCCGGGTTCATTCCCAACGTGTTCCTGGCGCTCGCTCATCGCCCCGACGAGTTCCGCGCGTTCTTCGCGTACCACGACGCGCTGATGGAGAAGCAAAGCGGGCTGACCAAGGCCGAGCGCGAAATGATCGTCGTGGCCACCAGCGGCGCGAACCAGTGCCAATACTGCGTCGTCGCGCACGGCGCGATCCTACGGATCCGCGCCAAGAACCCGCTGGTCGCCGATCAGGTCGCGATCAACTATCGGAAGGCTGACATCACGCCGCGACAGAAGGCGATGCTCGATTTCGCGATGAAGGTCGCGCTGGATTCGGGCGCAATCGGCGACGCCGACTTCGAGACGCTGCGCGCGCATGGTTTCTCCGACGAGGACATCTGGGACATCGGCGCGGTCGCCGCGTTCTTCGCGCTGAGCAACCGAATGGCCAATATGATCGGCATGCGGCCGAACGACGAGTTCTATTCTCTCGGGCGCGTTCCGCTGCCGGCGAAGTAGCGGGTGCGATGCCGATAAGACCTGCGGCTCATGCGGGCGCGGCTCGATCGGCTCGCAGGCAACGCGGGTTTCGTCTTTCGGAGCGCGGCGCGCGACCGTATCCGCGCAGACGACATCGCCGACGGCGTGCTGCGTGCGCCCGACCGGCTGCCGGAGCGCGCGGCACCGACGGCATTCAGCAGCGGTCTTGCGTCGTCGATCATCGTCGCGACCGGCCGCTTCGCTGATCGACGGGCTGGCCGCGGGGCGATGGGCCGTACGCCGCAGTTGCGGATGCCGCCGATGCAGCCGGGCAGCGTGCGGTTGACGGACGCCGATATCGGTCACGCGCGACAAACGGCTGGACGCCGACTGCGCCGATCGCCGTCGGCCTGCCGCGCTTCCTCTGCTGGTGTCGCACGCGCCACGGCATTCGACGCGGCGGTGCGCCGGGGCGGCCACGCGGCGTCGCGCTGTGGTTGAATCGCGCCTATGACGCTGACAGAACTTAAATATGTAGTGGCGGTGGCCCGCGAGCGGCATTTCGGCCGCGCGGCCGAAGCCTGCTTCGTGAGCCAGCCGACGCTGTCGGTGGCGATCAAGAAGCTGGAAGACGAATTGGGCGTGCCGATCTTCGAACGGCGCAGCAACGAGGTGACGTTGACCCCGGCCGGGGAACGCATCGTCGCGCAGGCGCAGCGCGTGCTCGACGAGGCGGCATTGATCAAGGAACTGGCGAAGTCCGGCAAGGATCCGCTCGTCGGCCCGCTGCGCGTCGGAATCATCTACACGATTGGACCGTACCTGCTGCCTTCGCTGATCCGCCAGCTGCTGCGCGACGCGCCGCGGATGCCGCTTCTGCTGAACGAGAACTTCACGATCAAACTGCTCGAACTGCTGAAGAACGGCGAGGTCGACGTGGCGATCCTGGCGCTGCCGCTGCCGGAATCGGGCGTGTTGATCCAGCCCGTTTACGACGAACCGTTCGTGGTGGCCGTGCCCAGGCAGCACCCGTGGGCGAGCCGCAAAGCGATCGCGGCCGACGAGCTGAAGAAGGAAACGATGCTGCTGCTCGGCACCGGCCATTGCTTTCGCGACCAGGTGCTCGAAGTCTGTCCCGAACTGTCGCGCTTCTCGACCGGCGCCGAAGGCATCCAGAAGACCTTCGAAGGCTCGTCGCTCGAGACGATCCGGCACATGGTCGCGTCGGGGCTGGGCATTACGGTGCTGCCCAAGACCTCGGTGCCGGAGAAACCCCCGCGCGATTCGCTGATCGAGTACGTCCCGTTCAAGCCGCCGGTGCCCGAGCGGCGCGTCGTGCTCGCCTGGCGCAAGTCCTTCACTCGCCCCGCAGCGGTCGAAGCGCTGCGACGCGCGATCCTCAAGTGCCACCTGCCCGGCGTGGCCAAGCTCGATCTGCCGGCAGAGGCCGGATAGCCATATCGCTATCGCCGTCTTGGCGATTTCCAATTGGCCGCGCGCGTCGCGCGCCGCTACGATTGGGCCAACTGCGCAAAGGAGAACGAACCGATGGCAAAGAGCAAGAGCAACAACGGCGCGGCGGACGCGCCTCGGATCGACATCGGCATCGCCGAGAAGGACCGCGAGAAGATCGCGCACGGACTTTCGCGCGTGCTCGCCGACACGTTCGCTTTGTACCTGAAGACGCACAACTTCCACTGGAACGTCGAAGGCCCGATGTTCAATACGCTGCACCTGATGTTCATGGAGCAGTACACGGAGCTGTGGAACGCGCTGGACGCGATCGCCGAGCGGATTCGCTCGCTCGGCTACCCGGCCCCCGGCTCCTTCAAAGCCTTCGGCAAGCTCGCGTCCATCGAGGACACCGAAGGTGTTCCCGAAGCGATGGACATGGTGCGGCTGCTCGTCACGGGCCATGAAGCGGTGGCCCGCACGGTCCGCGAAGTGTTCCCGGTGGCGGAAAAGGGCGACGACGAAGCCACCGTCGACCTCCTGACCCAACGCCTCCAGGTGCATGAAAAGACCGCGTGGATGTTGAGAAGCCTACTGAAGTAGGCTCCTCAACCTGTCGCCCTGCGGTCTTTCGGCGAAGGCTAACTTCCGCGCAGCGGAAGTTAAGGCGCCCGGCGCCGGCCGTAGCCAAAAAACCGCTTGGATGCTCAGAAGCCTACTGAAGTAGGCTTCTGAGCGAGCCCATTTAAGCGGTTTTTCGTCGCAGGCTAACGTCGCGCAGCGACGTTAAGCGAGCGAAGCGAGCGGGCCAAAGACAAAAGACCAGATGGATGCTGCGCAGCCTGCTCAAGTAGGGCTGGCGGCATGCGCTGCGCGCCGTTTTTTCGGCGAAGACTCTCTTCCGCGCAGCGGAAGTCAAGGCGCCCGGCGCCAGCGGTTGCCGGCGCTACGGCTCGATCCGTTTTCCGCTGGCGGGATCGAACAGGTGCATGTGCTCGGGTGCGAAGCGCAGCGGCAGGTGCCCTTCCTTCGCGACGACCGACGTGTGCAGCCGGGCGGCGATTCGCGCGCCCTGCCTGTCGGGTCCGAGGTGTCCGTAGACCAGCGAATCGGAGCCCAGCAGCTCGATGAAATCGATGTCGGGCCCGAGCAGTGCGGCTTCCGGCGGGCAGGTTTCGAGGTGTTCGGGCCGCACGCCGAGCAGGACGCTGCGTCCGTCGAGCGATGCGTGCGGCACCGGCAGCTTTACGCGGACGTCGCCTTCGCCGGCCAGCACCGTCCCGCCATCGGCGAGCCTTCCAGGGATCAGGTTCATCGGCGGAGAGCCGATGAAGCCGGCGACGAACGTGCTCGCCGGACGGCTGTAGACCTCGAGCGGTGCGCCGATCTGTTCGGTGCGTCCCGCATTCATCACGAGCATGCGCTGCGCGAGCGTCATCGCTTCGACCTGGTCGTGCGTCACGTACAGCGTGGTGGTGCGCAGCCGCTGGTGCAGCGACTGCAGTTCGCTCCTCATCTGCACGCGCAGCTTGGCGTCGAGGTTCGACAGCGGCTCGTCGAACAGGAAAACCGCCGGTTCGCGCACGATCGCGCGGCCCATCGCCACCCGCTGGCGCTGCCCGCCCGACAGTTCGCGCGGGCGTCGCGCGAGCAGGTGCGACAGCTCGAGGATTTCGGCGGCGCGCTGCACGCGGGCGTCGATGTCGGCTTTCGATCGCCTCTGGATCTTCAACCCGTACGCCATGTTGTCGTACACGCTCATGTGCGGGTACAGGGCGTAGTTCTGGAACACCATCGCGATGTTGCGGTCCTTCGGCTCCAGATCGTTGACGATGCGCTCGCCGATCGCGATTTCGCCCGACGTGACCGTCTCCAGCCCAGCGACCATGCGCAGCAGCGTCGACTTGCCGCAGCCCGAGGGTCCGACCATCACGACGAACTCGCCGTCGTTGATCTCCATCGAGATGCCTTGAATGACCTGGACGGCTCCGAATGACTTGTAAACGTTGCGGATCGACACGCCGGCCATTTACTTATCCGTTTCCACGAGTCCTTTGACGAACCACTTCTGCATCAGGATCACGACCAGCGCCGGCGGCAGCAGCGCGAGCATCGCGGTGGCCATCACCAGGTTCCATTCGTTGGCGGCGTCGCCGCCGACGATCATCCGCTTGATGCCGA
>CAZIJU010000112.1:0-11613 GCA_964539745.1 uncultured Burkholderiaceae bacterium
GGCAGCCCCTCGCGCTCGGCAAGCGCGAAAAAATGGCGGATCAGGTCCGGGATGTCCTCGGTGCGCTCGCGCAGCGGCGGCAGGCGGAGCGGCACGACGTTGAGGCGGAAGAACAGGTCCTCGCGGAACAGGCCCTGCTGGATGAGCTGGCGCAGGTCCTTGTTGGTGGCGGCGATGATGCGCACGTCGGTCTTGATCGGCGTGCGGCCGCCGATGGTCGTGTACTCGCCCTCCTGCAGCACGCGCAGCAGCCGCGTCTGCGCCTCCATCGGCATGTCGCCGATCTCGTCGAGGAACAGCGTGCCGCCTTCGGCCTGCTCGAAGCGGCCGCGTCGCATCGCCTGCGCGCCGGTGAAGGCACCCCGCTCGTGGCCGAATAGTTCGCTTTCGAGCAGATCGCGCGGGATCGCCGCCATGTTCAGCGCGATGAACGGGCCGCTGCTGCGCGCACTGTGCTTGTGCAAGGCGCGCGCGACGACCTCCTTGCCGCTACCCGATTCGCCGGTCAGCAGCACGGTCACGTTCGAATGCGACAGGCGCCCGATCGCGCGAAACACTTCCTGCATCGACGGCGCCCGGCCGAGGATCTCGGGCACCTCGACCGGCACCTCGTCGTTGGCCGATTCGCGCAGGCTCTCGTCGACCGCGCGGCGGATCAGCGCGACGGCGCGATCGACGTCGAAAGGCTTCGGCAGGTACTCGAACGCGCCGCCCTGGAACGCCGAGACCGCGCTCTCCAGATCGGAGTAAGCGGTCATGATGATCACCGGCAGCGCCGGGTGCTTGCGCTTGACCGTTCGCAGCAGTTCGATGCCGTTCATGCCGGGCATGCGGATGTCGGAGACGAGCACCTGCGGGCTCGCCGACTCGAGTTCGTCGAGCACCTCCTGCGCCCCGCCGAAAGCCTTGCAGGGCAAGTTCTCGCGCGCGAGCGCCTTTTCCAGCACCCAGCGGATCGAGCGGTCGTCGTCGACGATCCAGATCGGCTTCATGTGTACGGGATCAGTATCCGGAATTCCGTGCGTCCCGGCCGCGAATCCATCTCGATCGCGCCGTCGTTGTGCTGGATGAAGGTCTGCGCCAGCGTCAGTCCGAGCCCGCTGCCGCCGTCGCGTCCCGATACGAGCGGATAGAAGATGCGCTCCTTCAGGTCTTCCGGGATACCCGGGCCATTGTCGATCACATGCAAGGCCAATGCCAGGCGGTGCCGGTGGCGTGCGATCGTCACCTGCCGCGCGACCCGCGTGCGCAGCACGATCTCGGCGTCGCCTGCGGCGATTCGCGCCTCCAGCGCCTGCGCGGCGTTGCGAACGATGTTCAGCAGCGCCTGGATCAACTGCTCGCGGTCGCCGTGCACATCGGGCACCGACGCGTCGTAGTCGCGCCGCACGTCAAGTCCGCGCGGAAATTCGGCCAGGATCACCGCGCGCACGCGCTCGCACACCTCGTGGATGTTGACGGGGGCAACGACGCGCGGGTGCCGATGCGGCGCGAGCAGCCGGTCCACCAGCGATTGCAGGCGGTCGGCCTCGTCGATGATCACGCGCGTGTATTCGCGCTGGTCGGCCGAGCCCAGTTCGCCTTCCAGAAGCTGCGCCGCGCCGCGGATTCCGCCGAGCGGATTCTTGATTTCGTGCGCGAGACTGCGCAGCAGCTGCCGATTGGCCTCGGTCTGGTCGAGCTGATGCTCCTCGCGGGTGACCTTCAACTGCTGCTCGATCTCCGCGAGCTCGAGCGCGAGCGGAGTCTCTGCCGCGTATAGCGCCGAGGCGACCGTCTGCACCGGCAGCGGCTCGCGGTGCGGCCGCCGCACTGAAAGAATCTGGCGTCGGACGCCAAGCTCGTTGGCGCGCGCGTCGGCGAACATCTTTTCGACCTCGCCCTCTTCGGCGAAGAGCCGCGCCGCGCGGAGGCCGACCAGGCCGCGGCGCGACAGATCGAACAACTGCTCGGCCGCCTGGTTCGCGTAGGCGATCGCGCCGTCGGCACCGACGATCAACACCGCGGTCGCGAGCAGGTCCAGTCCCGCGTAGCGTGCGGGTCCGTCGAGTGCGGCGGGGGCGACGTCGAACCAGCTCATCGAGCCGGCTTCGGCAAGGCGTTGCTGAAGGCGCCGCGGCGGGCGGCGCGTGGCGCTACTGGCGTAGCAGCGCGAGTTCCCGCTGCAGCGAAGCGACGTTGTTCTCGCTGCGTCGGATCTCCTCCTGCAGCCGCTGCACGCGCTCCTGATAGCGCGCGAAGTTGCGTGTCTCGTCGCCGCGGCGTTCCGGCTCGCCGTTGTTGAACTCGGCGCGCAGCCGGTCGAGCTTGTCCTGCTCGATGCGCAGTTCCTCTTCGAGGATGCGCCGGCGGTCGTTGTCGCGCGAGCGCTGGGTATCGCCGTCCACACGCGGGAAGTTCGCCGGCGTCGCTGTGCGCACCTCGTTCGCCGACGGGCTGCCGTTCGGCCGGGCCGGCAGTTTCGGCGCCGGCACCGTCAGGATCGGCTGCACGTCGACTTTCTTGCAGCCCTTCGGCGCACCCACGTTCTGGTAGGTCTTGCGGCCCTGCTCGTCGACGCACACGTAGATGTCCGACTGCGCCAGCGCGCCGGCCGGCATCGCCGCCGTGCACGACACGCTCAGTAGAAACAGCAAGCTGCGCCGCATTCCCGTACCCGGAGCCGGATGAACGGCGCGAAGTGTACGGCAGCCCACTTGCGTTCAACATCCCGTATGCTGGCGCAATGCCCGTTTTTTCCGGGGCTGTAGTCGTTTCCATCGCCTCGCCTGCGCGCGGCAAGCGAAAAAGGGGCGGTCGCGCCGCCCCTGTCGCGCGGGCGCCGCCACTCCTTACGCGGTGTAGTACATGTCGAACTCGACCGGATGGGTCGTCATCCGGAAGCGCGTGACCTCCTCCATCTTCAGCGCGATGTAGGCATCGATCATGTCGTTGCTGAACACGCCGCCGCGCGTGAGGAACTCGCGATCGCGGTCAAGGCTTTCGAGCGCTTCGTCGAGCGACGCGCACGGATGCGGAATCTTGGCGGCCTCTTCCGGCTCGAGGTCGTACAGGTTCTTGTCCATCGGCTCGCCCGGATGGATCTTGTTTTGCACGCCGTCAAGCCCCGCCATCATCATCGCCGCGAACGCCAGGTACGGGTTCGCCGTGGGATCCGGGAAGCGCACCTCGACGCGGCGGCCCTTCGGATTCGACACGTACGGAATCCGGCAGGCAGCGGATCGATTGCGCGCCGAGTACGCCAGGTTGATCGGCGCCTCGAAGCCAGGCACCAACCGCTTGTAGGAATTGGTGCCCGGGTTGGTGATCGCGTTCAGCGCCTTCGCGTGCTTGATGATGCCGCCGATGTAGTACAGCGCGAAGTCGGACAGCCCCGCGTAGCCGTTGCCTGCGAAAAGATTCTGGCCGTCTTTCCAGATCGACTGGTGCACGTGCATGCCCGAGCCGTTGTCGCCGACCACCGGCTTCGGCATGAACGTCGCCGTCTTGCCGTAGCTCGCTGCGACGTTCCAGACGGTGTACTTCAGGATCTGCAGCCAGTCGGCGCGTTTGACCAGCGTATTGAACTTGGTGCCGATCTCGCACTGCCCGGGTGCGGCCACCTCGTGGTGGTGCACCTCGACCTCCACGCCCTGCTGCTCGAGCAGCAGGCAAATCTCGGAGCGGATGTCCTGCAGCGAATCGACCGGCGGCACCGGAAAGTAGCCGCCCTTCACCGGCGGGCGATGCGCGAGGTTGCCGCCTTCGTAGTCGATGCCGCTCGACCACGGCGCCTCCTCGGACTTGATCTTGACGAAGCAGCCGGACATGTCGACGCTCCAGGTCACCGAATCGAAGATGAAGAATTCGGGCTCGGGACCGAAGTACGCGGTGTCGCCGATGCCGGTCGACTTCAGATACGCCTCGGCGCGCTTGGCGATCGAGCGCGGGTCGCGGTCGTAGCCCTTGCCGGTCGACGGCTCGATCACGTCGCAGGTAATGATCAGCGTGTTTTCCTCGCGGAACGGGTCCATCCGGGCCGTGCCGGGATCGGGCATCAGCAGCATGTCGGACGCTTCGATGCCCTTCCAGCCGGCGATCGACGAGCCGTCAAACGCGTGGCCGTGCTCGAACTTGTCTTCGCCGAACGCCTTGGCTGGCACGCTGACGTGCTGCTCTTTGCCGCGGGTGTCGGTGAAACGCAGGTCAACGAATTTGACTTCGTTGTCTGTGAGCATCTTCATCACGTCTTTGGGCGTGCCCATTGATCTTTCTCCTCTGATCGAGAGTGGTTGAAATCGCGCGTCCGACTGGCCAAGAGAAATTCCAGTCGATCTTCCCTTGGGCCAGCAGAAAGCGTGCCGATGCCGCACTGCCGCGGTCCTTCCTCGCACCGCCCTTGTGCATCAATGACTTAGCGCCCTCTGTCGGGTTCGGCGCTCAGTGGAGCCAGCGCGCCGGTTATTGCCCTATTCTGGTGCAGTATGCACCCAAATCGACGGTACCGCACCGTCTAGGTGCGTTGGCTCGGCGCGACTCGCTTGCGGCAGAAAAAGCGACTGCAGATCGCTGAGAAAGCGCCAGCCAAGTGGGGTTGGGGCGATGCGCCGATGGTCGCGCACGATCAGCCCGCGCGATTCGGCGGCGCCCAGCGGCCGCTCGACCTGTGACAGCGCGAGCCCCGTGCGTTCCGTAAATAGTGTCGGCGCAAAACCCTCGCGCAGCCGCAGCGCATTGAGCATGAACTCGAAAGCCAGATCGGCGCGCCCGACTTCGGCGCTTTCCGCGACGAAGCAGCCTTGCTGCGCGTTCCGCAGGTACGACGCCGGCTGCCGGAAACGGACCTGGCGGACCACCCGGTGCGGAAAGGACAGCTTGCTGTGCGCGCCCGCGCCGATGCCGAGGTAGTCGCCGAACTGCCAGTAATTGAGGTTGTGCCTGCAGCGGTGGCCGGCGCGCGCGTAGGCGGAGATCTCGTAGTGCTGGTAGCCCGCCTCAGCCGTTCGCGCTTCGATCCACTCGCCGATCGCAGCGACGGTGTCCTCGTCCGGCAGCTGCGGCGGGTACTTCGCGAAAACGGTGTTGGGTTCGAGCGTCAACTGGTACAGCGACAGGTGCGGCGGAGCGAATGACAACGCGCGCTCGATGTCGCGCTGCGCGGCTTCGAGCGTCTGCCCGGGCAGCGCATACATCAGGTCGACGTTGAAGTTGTCGAACGTGCGTTGCGCCAGTTCGACCGCCGCGATCGCCTGTGCCCTGTCGTGGATGCGACCGAGTCGTGCGAGCTGCGCGTCGTCGAACGACTGGACTCCGATCGACAGTCGGTTGACGCCTGCTGCGCGAAACGCGGAGAACTTCGCCGCCTCGAGCGCGCCCGGATTCGCCTCCAGCGTGATCTCGCAGTCGGCCTCAATCGGCAGCCGCGCTCGTACGTCCGACAGCAGCCGGTCGAGCCCCGCCGCCGACAGCAGACTCGGCGTGCCGCCGCCGATGAAGATGCTGACGATGCGCCGGCCCCAGACGAGCGGAAGCGCCGCCTCCAGGTCGGCGCGCAACGCGGCGAGATAATCTCCCTCCGGAATCGCTTCGACGCCGCCGGCCTGCTCGTGCGAGTTGAAGTCGCAGTACGGACACTTGCGCACGCACCACGGCCAGTGCACGTACAGCGCGAGCGGCGGCAGGTTCGGCAGATTGAGCGCGCCAGGCCGCAGGAAGAAGGCGGCGACGTCGTTGGCGGCCGTCGGCGCAGCGGACACCACGGGGATCTTCACCATTCCCAGCAGACCTTCAGCTTGCGCGCGAGTTCGGCGAGCGCAGCCGCGCGATGGCTGATGCGATTCTTCTGCTCCGGTGCGAGTTCCGCCGCCGTCATTCCCAGGTCGCGCAGCCAGAACAGCGGGTCGTAGCCGAAGCCGTTGCCGCCGCGCGGCGCATCGATCAATTCGCCGTACCAGCGTGCATCCGCGATCAAGGGTTCCGGGTCGTTCGCGCTGCGTACCGCCACCAGCACGCAGGTGTAATGCGCGCGCCGGTCGGCCATGCCGGCGAGGCGCCGCAGCAGCTCCGCGTTGTTGTCGGCGTCGGTGGCAGCCTCGCCCGCGAAGCGTGCCGACCGCACACCCGGCTCGCCACCAAGCGCCGAACAACACAGCCCCGAGTCGTCGGCAAGCGCCGGCAACCCGCTCGCAGCGGCCGCGTGCCGCGCCTTCGCCAACGCATTCTCGACGAACGTGACGTGCGGCTCCTCGGGCGAGCGGATGCCGAGCGCGCCCTGTGCGATCGCTTCCGCACCAAGCGGCGCGAGCAAGGCGGCGAGCTCGCGCAGCTTGCCGCGGTTGTCGGAAGCGAGGACGAGGCGGCGCATGGCGCCCGGCTCACGTGACGCCGAGCGCGGCCTTCTGGATCGCGATCAGACGCTCGATGCCCGAGCGCGCCAGTGCCAGCATCGCATCCATGTCGCCCCGGGTGAACGGCGCGCCCTCGGCAGTTCCTTGCACTTCGACGTAGCCGCCGGCGCCGGTCATCACGACATTCATGTCGGTGTCGCAGCTCGAGTCCTCGGCGTAGTCGAGGTCGAGCAACGCCTCGGCACCGATCATGCCGACGGATACCGCGGCGACGAAATCGCGGACCGGAAGCCGATCGATCATGCCCTGGTCCTGCATCCAGCGCAGCGCGTCGTACGCGGCGACGAAGCCGCCGGTGATCGCCGCGGTGCGCGTTCCGCCGTCGGCCTGCAGAACGTCGCAGTCCAGGTGAATCGTTCGCTCGCCGATGGCCGCCAGGTCGACGACCGCGCGCAGGCTGCGGCCGATCAGCCGCTGGATCTCGAGCGTGCGGCCGCTCTGCCGGCCTTTGGCCGCCTCACGCTCGGTGCGCGTTGCCGTCGCGCGCGGCAGCATGCCGTATTCGGCCGTGAGCCAGCCTTCGCCGCGCCCCTTCAGGAATCCCGGCACGCCGGGAAGCACCGACGCGGTACACAGCACGCGCGTATCGCCGAACTCGACGAGCACCGAGCCTTCGGCATGGTGCGTATAGCCGCGCGTCAGCACCACTCGCCGCAGCTCGTCCGGGCGGCGTCCACAGGCGCGAATCATTTGCCTTCGATCAGCCTGCTCGAGCGCGCAATCGCTTTCTGGATCTCGGCCACCGCGTCGTCGATCTGGTCTTCGGTCAGCTCCTCGTCGGCGCCCGGTTCGCCGTGCCGCGGAAACTGGATCGTCGACGCGACCGCGCCCTCCGGCATCACGAGTGTGGACACCGGCGCCTCGGTTGGCGGCACCATCTCGAGCGCCTCGGCCCCGGCCCAGGTCATCGCGATCGCGGTGCAGTTGTCGGCATCTTCGCCGCCGTTGGCGAGCGCCAGTTCCATCAGCTCGGGCACCGCGCGCATCACCGTTTTTCCGCCGAATGCCTCGGCGATCTGCCGGTCGCTGAGCGGTCCCCACAATCCGTCGGAACACAGCAGCAGCGTGTCGCCGTTGCGCAGCGCCACCGGCCGGCTGATCTCCACCGTCGGCGCGACGAACGCGCCGATGCAGTTGAAGATGCGATTGCGCTCCGGGTGGTCCTTTGCGTCCTCGGGGCGGATCAGCCCGGTCGACACGAGATGATGCACGCGCGAGTGATCGACCGTGCGCTCGACGATGCGCCCTCCGCGGATCAGGTACAGCCGCGAGTCGCCGGCGTGCGCCCAGGTCGCGATGCCCTGCTGGATGACGCACGCGACGATCGTCGTTCGCGGCGCCTCGGGCAGGCTGTGCTCGGCGCGGTAGCGGTGCAGTTCGCGGTGCGCGGCCAGCACCGACTCCTCGAGGTAGCGCGCCGGGTCGGGCAGCAGCGGCTGCGCATCGCGCTGGTAGATCGACGCCATCGTCTGCAGCGTGAGCTGAGCGGCAACCTCTCCGCGCGCATGCCCGCCCATCCCGTCGGCGACCAGCATCAGCAGCGAATCGCGCGTGTACAGGTAGCCCATCCGGTCCTGATTGACCTTCCGGCCGCCTTTCTTGCTTTCCTGATAGATGGAAAACCGCACGCGCGCCGCCTCCGCGGCCTCAGAACCAGGTGATGTTGTGATCCTTCATGAAACGCGCAACGCGCTCCTGCACGTGCCGGAAGCGCGCTCCGGCGCGCTCCATCAACGAGAACTCTGGCCGCTCCGGAACGTTGTTGACCAGCTCCTTCTGCACCGCATAGATCGTCTGCGGGCGTTCGAGCGAGTTCAGCCGCAGGCAGCGCTCGACCATCGAGATCAGCTGTGACGAATATAGCCCGCGGAACGAGCGCAACGCCTGCGGCATCTTGTCGTCCTTCAGCCGCTGGTCGGATTCCTGCGGTGGCATCCCCGACATGCACGCGTAGATGCACGCGCCGATCGAGTAGACGTCGGTCCATGGGCCGAGCTCCGCGTCGCGCTTGTAAAGCTCGGGCGCAGCGAACCCCGGCGTGTACATCGGGTAGGTCTTGCTGATGTCGCGCTGCAGCGTCTGCCGTGCCGCACCGAAGTCGAGCAGGATCGGCGTGCCGTCCATGCGCAGGTAGATGTTCGCGGGCTTCACGTCCAGATGCAGCAGGCGGTTCGAGTGCACCTCGCGCAGCCCGTTCATCACCTGCGTAAAAACGCGGCGGATGAAACGCTCGGACAGCACGTCCTTCTGTTCCTTGCTGCGGTTGCGGATGATGTGTTCCTGCAGCGAGCGCCCCGACTCGTAGTGCATCACCATGTACACGGTGTCGTTGGCGCGGAAGAAGTTGACCACGCGCACGATGTTCGGGTGGAAGATCGACGCGAGCGCGCGACCCTCCTCGAAGAAGCATTTCAGCCCGATCCGGTAGGTGTTCAGGTTTTCCGGGGCGACGTACGGCGCGAACTCGCCGGGCTTGCGCTGCGCCAGCGCCGCCGGCATGTACTCCTTGATCGCGACCGACTGTCCGTGTTCGTCCGTGGCCAGATAGACGATCGAGAATCCGCCGCTGGAGATCTTCTTTACAATGCGGTAGCCGCCGACCTCGAGGCCTTCGGGCAACGCTGCGTTGTTCTGGGTCGCCATGCCGTTGCGTCTCGTTCGACCGCGTCCGCGGAAAAATTCTTTGCGATTCTAGCGAATACGACCCCGCCGACAGTGCGCGGCGAACCGACGAAAAGCACGCTTAAACAGGGAGCACGATGGCGGCCGTCGCGAGCATGACGGGTTTCGCGGTGGCGAATCGCGAGACTTCCTCGGGTGTCATCGCCGTCGACGTGCGATCGGTCAACTCGCGCTTTCTCGACCTCGCGCTGCGCGTCAGCGACGAGCTGCGCCCGTTCGAACAGGCCGTCCGCGAAGCCATCGCGCAGCGGCTCGTGCGCGGCAAGGTCGACTGCCGAGTCGGCCTGCAGCGGCAGACGACGGCGCGGCCGCCGAGGATCAACGCGACTGCTCTGGCGCAGCTCGCCCAGCTTGCGCGCGAGGTGCGCGCCGCGCTGCCGGAAGTCGCGCCGCTCGCCGTCGGCGAGGTGCTCGCATGGCACGGCGTGATCGAGTCAGCAAGCGCCGATGCAGACGAGCTACGCGCAGCGGTGCTGGCCGCGGTCGGCGAAGCGCTCGACGCGCTGCAGGCGACGCGAACGCGCGAGGGCGCCGCGCTCGCCGCCGCGCTGCTCGCGCGCTGCGACGGAATCGACACGATCGTCGCGCAGCTGCGACCGCGCGTGCCGGAGCTGCTCGCCGCGATGGAGCGCAGGCTGCTGGAGCGGCTGAATCAGACGCTGGCGCCGGCGCTGGCGGCCAACGCGACGCTGACGCGCGAGGAGATCGCTGATCGCATCCGGCAGGAGATCACGCTGTACGGGCTGCGCGCCGACGTCGACGAGGAGCTGAAGCGCCTGTCGACCCACGTCGCGGAGGTGCGGCGCGTGCTCGCCGCCGGCGGCGCGGTCGGCCGCCGGCTCGACTTCCTGATGCAGGAGCTGAACCGCGAAGCGAACACGCTCGGCTCGAAAGCGAGCGCGATCGAAATGACCAACGCGGCGGTCGAGCTGAAGATCCTGATCGAGCAGATGCGCGAGCAGATCCAGAACCTGGAGTAGCGGCATGAGCCAAGCGCAGGGGTCGAACGAGCGGTTCGCCGGCAACATCTTCATGGTCGTCGCACCGTCGGGCGCCGGCAAGTCGACGCTGGTCAATGCGTTGCTTGCCAGGGACCCCGCGATCCAGCTTTCGGTGTCGTACACGACGCGGCCGCCGCGGCCCGGGGAACAGGACGGCCGCGAGTATCACTTCGTCAGCGTCGAGGAGTTCAAGGCGCGCCGGGCGCGCGGCGAGTTCCTCGAAAGCGCGGAGGTGCACGGCAATTTTTACGCGACGTCGCGAGTGTGGATCGAGCAGCGCATGCTCGAAGGCCGCGACGTGCTGCTGGAGATCGACTGGCAGGGCGCGCGCCAGATCAAGGCGGCTTTCGCGCACGCCATCGGAATCTTCATCCTGCCCCCGTCGATCGACGCGCTCGAACAGCGGCTGCACAAGCGTGGGCAGGACTCGCCGCAGGTCATCGCACGCCGGCTGCTCGCCGCCGGCGCGGAAATCGCGCACGCGCCGGAGTTCGACTACGTGATCATCAACGAGAACTTCGACCACGCCCTCGCTGACCTGACGGCGATCGTCACCGCCGCCCGGCTGCGCTACGCGAGCCAGGCCGCGCGCCATCACGCGTTGTTCGCGCAGCTCGGCATCCCGATCTGAGGGCCGATCGGCGGCGGCCCGCGCGCCCCGATCCGGGGTAAAATTGCGCTGAGTCAAACACTTATCGGAACGTCGATGGCCCGGATCACCGTTGAAGACTGCTTGAAGCACATTCCCAATCGCTTCCAGCTCACGCTCGCTGCGGCCTACCGCGCGCGCCAGCTCGCGCAGGGTCACGCCCCGAAGATCGACACCAAGGACAAGCCGGCCGTGGCGGCGCTGCGCGAGATCGCGGCGGGCAAGGTCGGCATCGAGATGCTGCGCAAGGTGCCGACGTAGGCGTTCGTTTGCGATGACGGAACGAGCGCGCTAGCGTAGCGACGCCGCTTGTTCCGTATGGCCACCTCCAACCCGCCTTCGCCCGAACTGCCGGCCGGCTATACGCCGGGCGGCTTTGCCCGTCGCGCCGCCGAAGCGCTGCGCCGAGCCGGCAAGGCCGTCTGGCGCACCGACAGCGCGAGCGCAGAAGTCGAACCGCCGCGGAGCGTGGTCAGCTTCGGCGAGCTGACCGACCGGCTCAAGCGCTATCTGCCGTCGGCCGACATCCAGCGCATCAAGGAGGCGTACCGCTTCTCCGACGCGGCGCATCTCGGCCAGTTTCGCAAAAGCGGCGAGCCCTACATCACGCACCCGATCGCGGTCGCCGAGATTCTGGCCGAGTGGAAGCTCGACGCCGCGGCGATCCAGGCCGCGCTGCTGCACGACGTGCTCGAGGACTCGGGCGTGCGCAAGCAGGAGCTGGTCGAACGCTTCGGCACCGCGGTCGCCGAACTCGTCGACGGCGTCTCCAAGCTCGACCGGCTGCGCTTCGACTCGAACGAGGAAGCGCAGGCGGAGAGCTTCCGCAAGATGCTGCTGGCGATGGCGCGCGACGTGCGCGTCATCCTGATCAAGCTCGCCGACCGGCTGCACA